>JAPLKB010000033.1 GCA_026388275.1 Pseudomonadota bacterium | reverse complement strand
ATACCTTCTTCTCTCAACTGATGTAATGATCTCTATCGGACTCATACGTCACCTTCCTCCTGATTATAGTAATAACTCTATGGCTATTACTACAACTTATTTTGGTTGTATGAGTGTCCGGCTAAAACGGGGGCTACTCCAACGGCATAATACGTGCCACCTTCACAACCCTTACCCTGTCTTTTTTACTTGCGCATGCTAAAGCCGCGGCTACCTTTCGCCTTTTGCTTTTTACTTTTTTTACTCTTCACAACTGTGGCGGTCTTTTCTTCCCGTATGGGGTTATAAACATCTGTTGTTGTACATAATTACAGAAAACCTGAAGTTCATAGAGATATTTTTCAACATCTTCCCGTATATAGGTTCCAATACCCTTTTCAAAATCTGTTTTTATTGATGCAATACTTTTAACCTGTTTCATTACAGTTATGGGTTTTGTTTTAGTCGGTGCAGGTTTGACTTTTTTGTATGCGGTGAGTCTGCTTTCTAAAGATTTATAGGTCACCGGCGTTTTTAAAATGTCGGTAAATATTTCCATAAAATCAGGACAATCGAGGTTGGCAGCGAAGAGATATCCCTGGGAAAGAGGGGGATTTCCTGACCTGATTTCGGCCTGAATATCAGGAGGAAGTTTTAAAAGTGATAGCCCGTTAAACAGCGTCCTTATTGACTTTCCGGAGATTTCAAGAATTGCGGCAAATGTTGCCGCAATTTCCTCAGATACTGAATCTGGTCTACGGTTATAGCTCATAAGTTCGTTCATAACCCCTTCCACATCATACTTTTTATCGGGAAGTTTTGCCTGAATATACGCCAATATCCCTTTAGCCTGATCAGTGGGATTCAGATCTTCTCTTTGAAGGTTTTCCGTAAGTTGATAAGCCAGTATCTCATCCTTCTGGGTGATTATATTAACGATACGAGCAGGGATGGATTCTAAACCCAGCCTCTGAGTTGCAAGGTAACGGCGTTCCCCGCAGAGCAGCAGATACTTGCCGTCTTTAGGAGTTACAAGGACAGGCTCAAGAACACCCCGGTCCTTAATCGATTCCATAAGTGCCTTGAAGGAATCACTCTCCGTATCGATCCCTGAGCGAACCTGTTCTTCCACTATAATGCTCTCCAGAGGCAGGTACATAAATTCCGGACTTTCAACTGTTTTCTTTGTTGCCATATTAATCCCCCTTTATTTGAATTCCGTTAAGTCTATCTGCCTTTCTCTGCGTACCCTGCGGTCTCTGCGAGAGACAAAGCTTTAAAATATTTTACCCTCACGCCCACTCCCATATGGTCGTTCGAGTACGCAGAGATCGCAGAGCTGAAACTTATTTTTGCCGGAATTGAGAGAATGATTCATTCCGGCAAACCCGCACACCCTGCGGGTAAAATTGCTTCTTGCCCCGAAGGGGCATGAAATGTGAGCAGGATCAGTTAGCCTCAGGATACAGCTCACATGTATACCTGCCTTTCTCTGCTTACCCTGCGGTCTCTGCGAGAGACAATGTTTTTGATTCTTTTTCCTCACGCCCCCCTGGCAGAGGACAGGCCCCCGAACAAAAACCAGTCAGGAACAGCCCAGATATTTTTTCTTACTTCAATTATGGTCTTCCCCTTATATGCTATAAGGCCGAGAGGGGCGATTTGATCGTTGTCATGCATGAAGGACTCAAGGCTGCGTCCGTCAGCATAGGCTGCTTTGGTTGAGGATTTTACTTCTACTGGTAATATGAGACCCTCACCTGCTATCAGGAAATCCACTTCTGTTCCACTTGTGGTGCGATAAAAAAAGATGTCCGGTTCCACCGGTTGAAGTTGCTTCCATTTTACCAGCTCAGAAAAAATCCAGCTCTCATACGATGCCCCGGAATATGTGGTCATTTCTCCCAGGATGGCTCTATTCAAACCTGCATCAGGAAAATATATTTTGGGGCTTTTAACAAAGCGTTTCCCGATGTTTGTATAGTACGGAGGCACAAGATAACATTGAAACGTCATTTCCAGCAAACTGACGTAACGTTTAACGGTGTTCACCGCCAGCGCCAGATCACGGGCAACTTCACTGAGCGAAAGCATTTGACCAGTTCTGGCACACAATAATCTTTGTACCATTGCGAAATTGTCCAGGTTGGCCACCTGTCCCACATCAGATATATCTCTTTCCAGGTAGGTGGTTCTATAATTTTTGAGCCAGTTTATCCTGTCCGCTTCTTCTGATCTTTCCCAGACAGGAGGGTACCCTCCCCATGTCTGGTGTTCGTCCCTTTTCTTTAGTATAATTCTGGATTCCTCCGGAGAGATTGTATTGCACCGTGTTATATCCTGATCTGTCAGAATTAGTTCCGACCATATTTTTGAAAGTAGCGGTAAATTACTGTATTCGAGAACTTCTGATAGAGAAAAAGGGTAAAGATGCATTAATGCGGTTCTTCCTGCAAGAGTCTCCTTTATATTCTTAAGTAGAATGAGTTGCGATGAGCCCGTCAGTATGAAGATGTTTCTTTGGCTGCCGGCAGTCCTTTTTTGCTTATCGACTACATATTTTAGCTGGTCAAACAAAACCGGTATTTTCTGTACTTCATCAAGGATTACCAGCGGAGTTTTGATGGACTCCAGAATGGTTATACCAGTGTTTTGAAAGCGCAATCGTTCATCGGGGTCATCAAAGGATATATACGTGTACGGCATGTTAAGCTGCCGGGGAAGTATTCCTTCACATAAAGTGGTTTTTCCGGTTTGTCGTGCACCGGTAAGCACAATTATTTGTTCTTTCGTTGTTTTAAGCGACAGAATTTCCGATATATTCCTTTTTTTGTATTCCATAAAAACATACTATCAAGTGGATTGCAAAATTACAAGGTAATTTTGCAATTATAATGAAGGAGAATTTTAGAATTTTACAATGGTTTTAATCAATGGATTCCTCACAGCTTTTGCTGCGGGGAGGTTTATTGACGGCAGAGCCCATTAAATGGACATGTGCCGCATAGATCATCATCAAAGGGTTTGAAGGGTTTTGAGCTGTCCAGCAAATCCGTTAAAACTGTTTTAACGCCATGTATGTACATATCAAGCACAGATTCTCTGTCAACATCCCGGTTGTCTTCAAACAAGAGGTTCTCTTCATTGTTTTTAAGAAGTATCAGCTTTGCATTGATGTTTTCAATCGGCACTGAAAACATCTTCTGAAACAGATAAACATAAAGAGGCAGTTGGAAGGATGCAACATTCTCATGGATATCTTCAATGGAACTGAAATCTGTTTTTTTCAGAATATTCTGCGAATACTGTTTTGTATTTCCTGTTTTGTAGTCAATTATCGTGTATTCCCTGTTGTAGGGGGAGAGATCGACCCTGTCAATCCTGCCTTTGAACCGAACGGGTACATCCCCTGTGCTTAAATCGCCTCTCACTGTTTCTTCGAGGTATCGAATGATGAACGGCCCGGATGCATTCCTTATATTTTTCCTTAAAAACCCCTCCAGTTTGTAGCCTGCCAGTGTTTTAAAAAGATAGTAATCGCCCGTAACCACTTTGTCCTTAAAAGAATTTTCAATTTCCTCCTGCATTTCAGTGAGTATATCGTCGTAATTCAAAGGATTGATCTCTCTATTCATAAAAACCTTAAAAGTATCAAAGAGAATCCGATGGATCAGATTGCCCCTGTCCATTACGTCTATATCCTCTGTTACAACACGTTTTTCTTCAAAATTCAGGATGTTGTTATAGTAAAAGAGTGTTGGACATTTTAAATAATTGTCTATTGCAGAGGGTGAACAGACCATATTCTTAAGTTTTTGCATCACTATGTCGGTTTTTTTTATTTCAGGCAGGGATGTGCCGGGTCTCAGATTGACTTTATTGACTGCCTGTTCTATGGGAATGACGTTAAGTTGTCTTTTTAGTTTCTCATGTTCCCAGATAATCTGTTCAATGTATCTGCTTCGCTGTTTGTCTTCCGCATCAATGTAGAGAATGTGCACATCTTTTGCCGATTTGATAAGACGGTAGAAGTAATAACGGTATATCTCTTCGTTGAACTCCGGCGACGGAATGCCGAGTTTTTCGTATATGCCAAGCGGTATTAGAGGGTCTATTTTTTTTGGCTGAGGCATGATCCCTTCATTCACGTCGAGCATAATGACAGTGTCAAAGGCGATGTTTCTCGATTCGAGAACGCCGATGATCTCCAGATCCTCAATCGGTTTTGTTTCAAAAGGCAGATTAATTGTTTTCAGATGATGCAGTATAAAGTCACATAGTATTCTTTTATTTTCTTCTTGATCAGGGTGCAGGGTTTCTTTGCAGAACCGAGCGTGTTTCAAGTGTTCAAGGGATTCGTATAAAAGCTTGAATATCTCTCCTGAAAGCACGTAAGAGCGAAGGGGCGTATATGCGAGAATGAACTGAAGGGACTTCTCCAGTGCCTCGGACATTTCGAATAAATTATCCGCTTTCTCAATATTTTGAAAAAACATTTCATGTAATTCTTTCAGGATTTTATGCTCATTGCCGGTTACTGATTCTTTCCCCTGCAGCATAGAATCAACTTCTTCCAGCCTGATAAAGGGTTTGCCTGAGACGATACTCCTGATATCGCCGGTCAGCGATTTTTCAATATAGTAGATGAGTGACCTCACGTTTTCCAATGATTCAAGGTTTTTTATAAAGGGATGGAGAATTAACTGGAGGTAACTGCCTGTTGAATACAGGCCTCCTTTTCGCTTTGTGAGCTGGGCATTCAACATGTTTGAAATCAGATCAAAGACCGACGTCCTCGAAAAGGGGTATCCCAGGGAAATGTTGTATTTTGTGTCAATTCTGTCAATTGCAAAGGTAAGAAGAGGAAAAAGTGATTCAGACAAAGGAAGAACAAGGGCAGTTTTTTTTGAATTGACTGTCTTCAGTATTTCATGTGCTTTCATAATCTCAGAGTGGGTGTCAAATCCGGCATAGACTGCTATTTGCGAAGGTTCTGCGGCCTGGCACTCGATTTGTTCGATGTCCGCACCGAGATATGAAACAAACTGTTTTAATACAGGCCATTCTTCGGGAACGCCTTCTATGATGATTTCCCCTTTGCCTTTCTCGCAGATAGTCTTAATAAGTTTTTTCTCCACCTCTCCTGCTGCAAAAAGTCCTGCAAAACAGATCATTTCAAATTCACTAAAATCAATCTCTTCAATAATCTCAAGCGAACACTGATGTTTTAACCCGGTGGTAAAGCATTTTTGCTCTTTAAGCGATGCGTGAAATTCCTCCCTTAAAATGCTGATGTTCATCAGCAATTTGTTTATGCTTTCAGGGATGTCGTATCCGATCTTTGCATTGTTTTCCAGAGAAAGGAGCTTTGTATTCGGGATATTTTCCATATCGAGCTGGTTGATGAAGTCGAGCATGTATCGTCCCCAGGAAAAGAATTCACCGAAACCTTTATTCTTCAAGGCATGGTTGTTGAAGGCCTTTAATGACCGAACCGATTGATAAAGCAGCCAGATAGCATCGGAATATTCAATGTCCGAAAAGTCGTCATATCTATGCTTCACGATATAATCTATAAATTCCTCTATGGAGAAGAATGTCGGGCCGTAAAAAGGTTTTTGGAAGTGTTCCGCAAGTCTTCTTTTAAGATAGAGAGACGGTCTTTTGCCGGGAAAAACAACGGCAACATTTGATATGTCTTTACTGCGCCCAAGGATAAAATCCTTCAGTACATCAATAAAATCACAGCCGAATGGTATGGAGTATATCTTTTTCATATTTCTTGTATTTTGCCCTCATCAAGATAGAGGATGTATTTCTTTATCGCCTTGTCCGGATGTATTGTTTCAATAAGTCCGGCATACTGCATGATCTGCCGGGCGTGTTCTTCTGAGCGAGTTTCGCCTGTCTTAAAATCTACAATTTCGATGCAGTCATCTGTTATTGTTATTCTGTCGACTTTATATGTATTGCCGCGGCTGTCTATGATCTCCTTTTCCGTGTATACCAGCGTGTCTTCTTCGGGCTGGAAGAACCTCTTGAATTCAGGGTTCAGAAAGATATTGAATATCATTTTCTTTATTTCATCGGCATAAGGGTGAAATGTATATCTTGCTATGCCGGAAGATATGCATGTGTTTAAAAATTCTTCACATTGATCGGGCAATCTTATAATCAGAGAAAGTATATAGTGAATGATATCGCCCTTCTTTTTTGCAAACAACTGCTCTTTAAAAAAACCTGGCGCTGCTTCAAGCTTCGTGCCGATTTTCTCCATCCATTTTATGTCATCTCCCAGGTCATGGAATAAGGGTTCTGAGGCATCTGAGTTTATTTCGCTTATTGCCCCCTGATCCTTGTCGCTTGCCGGTACTGTGTCTGTTTGCCTCCCCATTTCAATGACATCGCCATTTACATATGTCTTCAGATCTTCCACGTTAAAGAAGTAATCAATTAAATAGTTTTTCTGCCTTTTTGAGTCTCCGAGAAATATATAGAGTTCTTTCTGGGCACGTGTGCAGGCGACATACATATTATTCAGTTCATCAAGGAGGTATTCGGCTTCTTTTTCCTGATAAATATCCTTAAGCTTTTGTGAATATTTTGTAAAGTCCTTTTTTATATACAGGAGATGCATATCTTCTTTTTCTCTTACAAAATATTTTGTCTTGTCCCTCGAATCTGAAACACCAAAAGCATTGAGCTTAAAAAATGGCAGGATAACGACAGGAAATTGAAGGCCCTTTGCCTTGTGAATTGTCATAACTTTAACGGCATTTGTTCCTTCAAAGGTATTTAAAAGAAAGGGCTTTTCTACTTCCTGGCTGTCACGGAAGAATATACTTGTATTTCCGTTCCAGAATTGCAGAAATTTATTGAGGTTATTGCCTTCAAGTGCCTCTCTTGCCTTTATGAGTTCGCAAACATGCATAAAATAAGGCGCATCATCCGGATAGTCTATCAGTATCCGCCACTTTTTCATGAAGAGTACAACGAGTTCATACAGCGGCAGATATCCCGCGCGTTTAAAAAAATATTCAAAATATTCATTCCAGATAGCCTGATAGACTTGTTTAAATGCCTCATAGAGATAGCCTGGATTGCCTGTTATCCTGATACGCTCAATCCATTGGATGATCCCGCCTTCAGGCAGGGATATTCTGTTCTGAAAGATGCTGCCCGTCAGAAAACCTGCAAAAGCAAGATCGTTGTCCGGGGTATTGATAAAGTCCAGGAAGTTGATCATTTCTTTTATAAGAGGATTATTTTTTACATTTACGGTAAATTCCGATTCGACGCTGAAACCGTTTTCAAGGAGCGTCCTGACGATAAAACGTGCCTCTTCCTTTCTCCTCACAAGAACGGCAATGTCCTTTTCCTGAAAAATGCCGTTGTCCTTTATTCGCCGGATCAATTGCCGGAATCTGTCTTCTATAATCTCATTTTTCTCATCCTTGGAGAGGGAACTGAAATTATCATTTACTGATTCTTGTTCTTGAACGTCTGTTTGTTCGACAATCCTTTCAATGCGGATGTATCCTTTGTCTGCTTTGGAACTGATGAATCTCTGGGCGGCATCGGTATATGTTTCCATGACCTTCATCATATTTTCAGCAGAATATTCCAGGGCAGCAGATTCTATAAGGGACCTGAGGTTAGCGGAGTCAAAAACAATATTATTGAATTTTACTATGTATTCATCACTTCTATAGTTTTCTGTAAGCCTGAATTCGTAAACAGGATAGGCACTGTACTTCAGAGCTACTTCATCCACCAGTTCGGATTTGCCGCCTCGCCATCTGTATATGGCCTGTTTTTTATCGCCCACAAGGAATAGAGTGCCTCCTCTGCTTAAGGCTTCTTCTGCAAGTATTTCCACATTCTTCCACTGGAGGTGGTTCGTGTCCTGAAACTCATCTATGAGAAAATGGGAATAACGCTCTGCAAGTGCATAATATATTTCAGGTATAAAATGTTCTTTATCCAATATCTGCTGCAACAGTGTATTCAGTTGTTCTATCAGGACAAGACTTTTGTCGTGCGTGATTTCTTTGCTGAGCACTTTTTTAAAGAGCAGATATATATCCACATAAGAAGAAAATTTTGATTCCGAGACTGCCTCAAAAAACATTGAAAGCGATAGGAGTATATCTTTCCACAAATCCTCATGCTCCCTATCAGGTTGAGCACTGCCTTTGTTCAGAGATGCTCCGAGGGCCTGCCGTAAAAAATAATTACTCAGTTTAATTTCGGATTTCTTTGAAATAGAGAATTGTTCAAGGGCATTGATGAACCTCTTGTCAGGTTTCATCCCCTCAGTGGCTTTGAGATATGAAGCCAAGCCTGAAACTTCCTCTTCTATGCGGTTTTTGATGTGCTCTATATGCGATATATTTGCCTTATAAATAAAGCTTGCGTTCTCCTTGGCTTCCTCACGCCAAAAGCCGGATATAATATCCCGGAGAAAGTCCTTGGGTATCCAGGTTACATTCTCGCCTTCCAGTTCGATATAGTTCCTTAAAAAACGATCAAACCTCTCACGCACGGCATTATCTTCAAGTATCTTCTGGAGGCACTCCTGTAGAACAATATCGATGTAAACGGCAGAATCAAGAGAGATGTCAAAATCCGGCATGAGATTCAGTTTAAAGGCAGAGGCCTTAAGAGTGAGATTCACAAAACTGTCGATGGTGCTTACGTTGAAATCATAGAAATTTTTAATCAAAGCCTCAAAATTTATCTCAATTGTCTCTCTGATTGAATCTTCAAGAGACTTTAAATCTCTTGTTCCATTGCCGCTTACTCCTGACATGTTTTTCAATATTTCATCTACGGGTCGGTCCGATGAGTTTTCAAAGGGCAGATCGAGGATTATTCGTTTCATCCATTCTATGATGCGGGAACGCATCTCGTGGGCAGCCTTGTTGGTGAAGGTAATGGCGACAATATTTGAGATGTGTGTTTTTATCGGTAAGTCTGCTATTTTATCCAGAAGCAGGAGCTGCAGGTACCTGAGGGCAAGATTATATGTTTTCCCTGCTCCGGCTGAGGATTTTACAATGAGGATGTGGGGCAATGCCCGGTTGCTTTCAGTCACTTATAAATACTGCTCTGTTTTTCGATCCTTTTCAATCCTTTTTTAAGATATTAGTGTAAAAGAGGTTTACGCCGTTGCCTATTCTAATGGGATTTATTCTATTATTGAGGGCAGGGTAGGGCGAATGAAACATTTATTTATTGGTGGAGAGAATTATCTGTATAGTATTCCTTTTGCTTTCAGAGCCGCCATCGTAATCTCTTTACGGAATGAATCATCGCCTTTTTTTCTTATCTCAAGGTTTGTTGCAAAAAACCATACCTGTCTTTTTGTTTCCACGTATCCTGCATACCAGCCTTGTTGGGGATCAGTTCTCATAGCCCAACCTGTTTTAGCCCTGATGGTAAATTGCGGGTTTTCCTCGATTATCATGATTTTTTTCAGCAATTTTATATTGCCTTTGCTATAAGGGAGCGACTCCTCATAGAGTTTTTTGAGGAAATGTATCTGCTCCCTGGCAGATATCTTCAGGTCACCTTCTAACCAGAAAGTAGTCACATCAGGGCCGGTCTTCTCATTGCCATACTCCAGCTTCTTAAGCTGAATTAAGTAATTCTCGTTGCCGACACGTTTGGCGAGCTCTTGATAAAACCAGACGCACGAAAGAGGAAAGGCCGTTTCAAGGCTCTGGTCTTTGTTCCACGCATCTAATCCCTTGTCTTTTCCGTCCCACTTGATGACTTCCTTTTCGTTTTTGACGGCTCCTTCTTCGAGGGCAATGAGCGTGTTGGGAATCTTGAATGTTGATGCCGGTATAAATCTGGTTTCGGAACGACGACTATTGTGGACATAGTTCATTTTGCCGTCAAGTGACGAGATGATAATAGTGCCCTCTACCCCACGATCTTGAAACAATTTTGCCAAGTCAGCATCATCGGCATGAGAAGTTGCGGTAATAAAAATAGTTAGTGTCAATACAACAAGAAATCCGAATGTGATCCGAAAATGCTTCATGCTCTTTCCTCTTTGCATATCACCAGCGTCAGACGGAACCGGATCGTAAGCGATTATATTCCACCAAAAAAGCGAATACTCTGCATACGCGCGATTGTCGAGGATCCAAAGCGCCCTCGAAGACAAAATTATTATATGGTTTTATGGATGATATCAATGTTCAAAAAATTATTCAATAAATAATTGACAAATCTAAGCAGTTTTTCTAATCTCCTGACTGGATAGTACTACAATTCATATGATTATCAATAAAGGTAGATAAATTCAAATGATGATCGTTCCCTCGGATTTTGACCAGTAACTTACTCTCAGATGGAGTCGGGGGCTTAACGATTAAGTTAAAATACAAAAATAAAACTAACGAATGTGAAAATTTGATAAGACAACGTTTTTAAACGTATATTTTAAAAGGCGAATAATCCGTATTTTAAAATCTATGCAGAACATGTCCATTTTTTGTTTGACTTAACAATCTTCAAGGTTATAAAAATATAGAATAATCTCCTAAGAGACAATTCGTAGTTCCTCTCATGAATAAACCTGAGAGAGCAATCAGGGTTGAAATTCAAAGAAGAACTTGAGATTGCTTTGAATTGCCTATAATGTTGTTAGAACAGGATTGTTTCTGAAGAAACATTGAAATGAAGCTAAAAAGGGGAGGTAGCTATGAACGCAGTTGTTGTCCTGATTCTTGGTTTTGTTGTTGCCTTTGTCGGTTATCATTATTATGCAAAATATATTGATTCAAAGATTATCAAAGCTGATCCGAAAAGAACTACTCCTGCAAAAATGTATATGGACGGCGTGGAATTTATGCCTACCAGCAAAAATATTCTTTTCGGATACCAGTTCAAGTCAATTGCCGGAGCAGCGCCGATTATCGGTCCCATTATCGCAATTCAGTGGGGCTGGCTTCCCGCGTTGATATGGATACTTGCCGGGGCATTTTTTATCGGCTGGGTTCAGGATTATTCAAGTGCAGCAATATCAATGAGAAACGAAGGCGCTTCTTTCGGAGGGTTAAGCCATAAGCTTATTTCACCGAGAGCCCGGGTTATACTCCTTGCGTTTATTTATTTCTATCTGCTTCTCATCGCCGGAGCATTCGGAAATGTTGTGGTAAGTACTGCCATCGGGCTTAAAGCAGCTCCTATGGCTTGGCTTTTTTTAACTATTGCAGGCGTCCTTGCAGGCCAGATGATCTACCGGTGGAGAAGCGATATTATCCTGACAACCGCTGTTACAGTAATTATTGCCCTTCTTGGAATATATCTCGGCACAATCGCGCCTTCTGATAAAATACTTGGTACAGACCTTTCCAACAGTAGAATTTTATGGGCGATTGCGGCCTTTGTTTTTTGTTATTTTGCGGCGGTATTGCCCATCTGGAGATTTGCGCTCCCCGTGAACTATGTTGCGTCATATATTGTTTTTCTCGGATTGTTTTTCGGGATGATCGGTGTTTTTATCATTCATCCGAATTTTACCCTTCCTGCATATACAGATTTTTCGATAAAGGTCGGTCCTTTATGGCCTATCATGTTTGTTACCATTGCCTGTGGGGCTGTTTCCGGATGGCACAGCATTGTATCAAGCTCCGGCACAGCGAGGCAACTGGAAAATGAATTGGATGCACGGCCTGTAGGCGCCGGGGTTATGTTTGTCGAGATGATGCTCGCATTATTTGCACTTATTATTGCCGGAACAATTTACGCATCCCCGGCCGAATACGGGGCTGCAATTGCAAAGGGCCCCGGTGTCATCTTTGCAGGAGGAGTCGCGAAATTTATGGGCGCCCTGGGCCTGCCTTTAAATCTGGGTAATTCCTACGGCAGCGTTATGATGGTTGTTCTGGCTATTACTATTATGCAGCTTGTGGTTCGTTTTATGAGGGTGGCAACTTCGGAATTGCTGAGCGACATAAGCCCTGTCTTCAGAAACACCCATGTGGGAACGTTTATTGCGTGTGTCCTCGGCATGGTACTTGTCTTAACAGGATGGTGGCAATATCTGTGGGTGCTATTCGGAGGGGCAAACCAGCTTATGGCTTCCCTTGCACTTTTACTGGTAACAGCCTGGTTAATGTCTGAAGGAAAACCAGCTGCCTGGACATTCTACCCGATGATCTTTATGTTTATCACAACCATTGCAGCCCTTGTTTATACATCTTACAGTTTGCTGAATAAAGTTATTTCAGGGACGGTAAAAGGAGAGGCTCTTATAGGCAATACCCTCATGGGGCTTGTAGGTTTTTTTCTTGTTATTGCAGCCATTATTCTTGGCGTGGAAGGCATTAAAGCGCTTAACAGATACAGAGTAATGAAGGCACAGGCATCGCCGGCAAAGTCTTAAATTAATGCAGGCAATTTATTTGGAAATGCGCTATAAAAGATAGCGATACAAAATTAATAAAGGAGATACATCATGGGAGACGAAGAAAAAAAAGGCGGTTTCTTTCAGGCTGTTAAAGAATTTGTATACGGTGTGGCTGCGCATGACTCGGCGAGATTTGCCCTGAAAACAAGGGCAAGCATGGAGCATCTTTTCATTCTTATTACTATGGGCGATATGCTTGGCGTTCCTATTCTGCCGCCGTATTATTCTTTGAGACTGCTTCCATATGTTGTACCCCAGATTGCAACCTGGAAGAGAAGAATGTTGAGGGAAAAAGATTTAACCGATGCATTGGCTTAATAATTTGAAATCTTAAATTTGAAATTCTTATAAAAGGGGGTGGTTCCCATTTCTCTAACAAAGATATTTGAACAGTACCCGGACAGACGTTACATCATGTTCGGCGGCAAGGGCGGTCTCGGCAAAACAACATTTTCTGCCGCAACTGCCTATTATCTGGCAAAACAGGGCAAGCGCGTTCTTGTTTTTTCCGTTGATCCTCAGGCATCATTAAGCGATATTTTCAAGAAAGATATTTTTGGAAAAGGTCCCACAGAGATCATGCCGAACCTCTATGCGCAGGAAATAGATGCTGACCAGCGGGTAAAGGAATATCAACAGGAAATAAGGCAGAAAATACTCGATATGTACGGTATGGACAAAATCCCTGAAGAGATTGAAAGCTATATACAGGCAGCAGCGGCAGAGCCGGCCATGGAAGAGAGCGCCATTTTTGACGAGGTTGTTGATATCGTGGTAAAAGGCGGTTTTGACTACTACATCTATGATCTTGTGCCCCTGGGACATGCTTTATATTATTTGAGCATGGCATCCGTTTACGATGAATGGATCGGCAAGATTACCGGTCTGCGCCAGCAGATGCGCGAATATGATCAGGTGGCTGCCGTGATGCGTCACGAGAAAAATGCAGAAGAAGACGCCATATTGAATGAACTGCTCTATATCAAAGACCGTATTAACAAATCATCCGGGATACTCACCGATAAAGAACGGACTGCCTTCTTTTTCGTGGTAACTGCCGAGGAGATGGTGATTAATGATACCCTGAAGGCCGCAGGCCTTTTTGCAAAATTCGATGTCCCTTTGAGCGGTTACATTGTGAACCGTGTTTTACCGGAGGAACTGAAAAACCAGCAAATCCCTGAGTACCTGAAAAACCGCCTCACCATGCAAGATCATTATTTGAAGGTTATTGACGATACCTTTAAAAACCAGATACTTGCCTATGTTCCTGAGATGGAGCGTGATGTAACAGGGTTGCAGATGATTGAAAAGCTGGCAGAACGCATGTTTGACTAAGCCCGAACAAAGAAGTAATAAAGGAGTTCCGCAATGGATCAGATAACCACGAGCATGACAAAATATATGAAGGATCACCCGAA
The DNA here is from genome assembly GCA_026388275.1 of Pseudomonadota bacterium. Classification (NCBI taxonomy): domain Bacteria; kingdom Pseudomonadati; phylum Pseudomonadota; species Pseudomonadota bacterium. Next base: position 27,139 of record JAPLKB010000033.1, on the reverse strand, counting down.
GCTGAAATACATATTTTTTGGCGGCAAAGGAGGGGTAGGGAAAACGGTTATGGCCGGTGCTGCCGCCATATGGGCAGCCAAGCAGGGGAAAAAGACACTCCTTGCCTCTACCAATCCGGTCCACAGTCTCTCAAACCTTTTTGGACAGGATGTTTTCGGAAAGGCTGTGAATGTATGTGATGAAAAACTCTGTTATGCCTTTGAGATTGACACACACGATACAATTGAGCGGTCAAAAAATGAAATCCGTGAAAAGATCAACTGGTTTTTAAGGTTCGCAGACCTTTCGACAAAGGCGGATGAGTTTGTAGAATCTGCCACTATGAATCCTGCCTTCGAAGAATCTGCCATGTTTGAAAATATGACTGATATTATGTTCAAAGATGAATATGACTTTTATGTTTTTGATACCGCGCCTACTGCGAATGCAAGAAGGCTTCTGGGTATGTCGAAGGTCTATTCGCTATGGGTTGAAAAGATGCTGAAAAGCAGGGATGAAGCAACTTCATTGAGGGAAGCCCTTTCTTTTTCAAAGAAAAAAGAAAAAGACCCTCTTATGGACTATCTCTTGAGCTTTAGAGAAAGAATGGCAAAAGCGCAGAGTCTTCTCACAGACGATAATCTTACTGCTTTCTTTTTTGCAACTCTGCCTGAAGCGCTTCCCATAGCTGTTATTACGAGGTTTATCAACTGGTTTTACGAATTTGGCATACCTGTCGGTGGTGTGCTTGTTAACGGTATCATACAGAAGGATCAGGTAGCCGAAGGCGCTGCTGAGTTTGTGCATAATCGTGTTAAAATGCAGGACGAACATATGGCTACTATCTGGAATGTCTTTGGAGACAGGGTAAGGAGTGTTGTACCGCTTTTTGAAACCGAAATAAAAGGGACTGAAATGCTGAACAGACTGATGGGACAAATGTTTGTATAAGGATTTTATGCCCAAACTTCTAAGACCGACAGAGCATTTGCCGCTGTGATCTAATTTGCCGGAGACTTTTTCAGCGCAGCTTTTACTGCAATACCGATTTTATCGATCTGATAGGGTTTTTGGACATATCCCCCGACTCCCAGTTTTAGGGCATCCTTCACAAGGTCTGTTTCAGAAAAACCGCTCAGCAAATAGATGTTTTACAGAAACAAAAACAAAGATAAAAGGATTTTCACATAAAAACAGGCATCAAACAGACTTTTGTTGTTTAACATAAAGGTAAAATATTGTAAAATCGTTCTTATGAAGAAAACTGGAGTCTTTGCGATATTGCTTTACTTGATAATGGTTTTAGCAGGAAACTCCTTTGCCAAAGAATACGTGGTTAATAAAATTATTGACGGAGACACGGTTCGGCTGGATACAGGTGAAACTGTCAGATATTTGGGGATAGATACGCCGGAGTTGTCTAAAAAGGGTATTGGGGCCGAATTTTATGCAAGAGAAGCTGCAAAATATAATAAAAAGCTTGTTTACATGAAAAAAGTAAGGCTTGAATTTGATGTTGAAAAAAAAGATCAGTACGGAAGGCTGCTTGCATATGTTTTTGTGAAGGATTTGTTTGTTAATGCCGAGTTGGTAAAACTTGGATATGCAAAAGTAATGGTCAAGTTGCCTAATGCAAAATATAAAGATATGCTTTTAAATCATCAGAAGACAGCAATGGACGAGGAAAGAGGGCTGTGGCAGGAGAAGAAGCGTGAGACGGAAGTTTCTTATGTAGGAAATAAAAGAACATACTCTTTGCACAGGCCGTCATGTACAATGACGGACAAAATTTCCGACAAAAATAAAATCATTTTCCGAAGCCGTTTTGATGCAATTAAAGTGGGATATTCTCCCTGCAAACAATGCAAACCATGAGTGAAGAATACATAGAATATTGGGGACTGAAACAACATCCATTCCTTTTAGCGCCTGACAGCAATATGATGCATATGGCCGGGCAGTACTATGAATGCCTTGAACGGTTGAAATATGCCGTAAACACAAACAAGGGCGGGGCGCTTGTAGTATCGGAAGATGCAGGCCTCGGAAAGACTACGATTCTTTTAAAACTTATAAACGAAATGAGGGAAATATACGGCAATGCCTTTAAATATGCCTTTGTTGACCATCCGACCTTAACGTCAAATCAGTTGATAGCTTATATAGCAGGATGTTTCACTGATGCCACGCCAAACGAGGATAACAAACCAAGAAATCTTACGATTGATTTTATCCACAACCGAATGCAGATCGTTTCTGATTTAAGTCATAATGAGGATAAGTTGAAGAATCTTATGATTTTAAAAGAAGCGCTCATTGAAGTAAAGCAGCAAGGCGGTAAAAGTATTATCATTGTAGATGAAGGACAGATGTTATGCGGGGCACAGGATATTTTGCAGGAGTTGAGGATTCTTATTAACCTTACATTCAAAAATGAATATCTGCATACATTCATTCTTTCCGGACAGAGACCGTTATGGAACGAAGTTAAATCCATGCCGGAATTCTGGCAAAGGCTGCCTGTGAGGTATTATTTTGTTCCTTTGCAGATTCAGGAAACTAAGGAACTTATAAAATACAGGCTTATGAGAGCAGGCCTGAATGATAAAAAAGAAATTTTTACGGATGATGCCCTGGAAATTATTCAGAGATATTCCATGGGTTCTCCAAGAACAATAATTGCCATGTCGGACCTTTCTTTGTTGATAGGTTTTGCCGATCGTTCAAGCAAGATCGGTTTTAAGGAGATGTCAAAAGTTATAAATGCTATGTCAGGCAGGGGAGACAGCCTTGCATATATTAAAGAGGAAAAGACAAAAAAGGAAACTATGTCGGATAATTTGTCCGGGATAAATGAAAGGAAAGAAATTATAGAAAAAAAGATACCCAACATTTCTGTTGCTTCTGTAAGCACAAATGAAAAAGTGAGATATGAGACAAAAATAGACCATGTTAGGCCCTTTTTTGCTGTGTTGGCTGTTTTATTTGCAATAATCGCTGGTTTTGCTGTGGGCTATTATATAACTTTCGGTGTAAAAGAGGTAAGCAGCATAATGCCTGCAAAAAAGGAAGTTGAGGCCATCAGCACGGTTCCTGCAAAGAATGAAATTATGGTTAAAGCTGATGTTCAACCAACTCAAGAAGTGCAGGAAAACAATACACAAAAGCCGGAACAGACAAAGCGTGAAGAACCGGTGCAGGTTGAAACCCCGAAGAAATATGAAAAAGAAGCCTTAATCATTGCAAGTGGAGCAAACGTACGAAGTGCGCCAGATATTAATGCTGCAAGAATTGCATTAATTTTCGAAGGTGAAACAGTGAAAATAGTGGACGAAAAAAAAGATATTACCGGCAAGAAGTGGTTCAGACTTAATTTATACGGAAACAGAGAAGGCTGGGTATCACAAGACGTACTATCGTTCAGATAGATTCCCACGGGCAGACCCGAGGGCAGCTACCAGTTTCGGCCGGCTACCGCTTAGTTCCTTAAAACCCTTTTATCCCCAACTCTGATTGTCAGTTTAATTTCATCGAGATATTCAAGTATGGGAATCATATATTTTCTTGATATGTCAAAAAATGATCTGAAGTCTATTGGTGTCATCTCTTTTTTTTCTTTTAAATGCATGACCACCTTTTCTTTTATACTGTCCATGATGTCATGGTGAAAACAGATATCTCCTTTTAATTTTATTACTTTGCCTTTATATATCAATTTTTCGATTATGTCTTTTATCTGATTTTCGCTTTTTTTGAATTCCAAAGAGAGCTCTTTTAGTGTGGGGGGGGTAGCGCCTGCGCTAAAGAGCGTATTTAATATGTTGTTTTCAAGGAGTTCAATGTCTTTATCAATTGATTTTTCTGCGCTTTTTGCCCTTACCTTATCTTTTTCGGTTTCTACCGCGCCTTCATTGATGCATTCATCCAGGGCTGTTTGAAATATCAGGGGCTCAACAGCAGGCAGTCTCATGCGGAGTTCTTCTTTTGATATGCCTATTTTTAAAGGGTTTTTTTCGTGGAAATCAGCCAGCAATTGTTTAAGGGTTTTTTTGTAAACTGTGAAATAGTCCATATGTACTATTGTTTTTCCAATAAGCTTTATCTTGCTTTGCTGTATTAACGTATCCACCAGTTTTAATGCATACAATGCATCTTTGCCTATGAGTACGGGAAGTAATGTCTTATCAATGCCTTTGTATCCGCCTTTTAATATATGATATTCGGCTTTGTCATCATAAGTGCCTTCTTTCAAAAGGTTGTATATGGAGTCTAGTTCTATGGTTTTTCTTTTATGTTTTGTCGGTGTAATATCAAGAATTTTCCCGCCGCCTATGGTTTGAACCATGTATGATCCGCGGATAATAAATCTGTCGTCAGGCAATGCAACAACAGGGTTTGAAAAGACAAACTGGGCGAACAACTCCTCCCCTGGTTCTATAGTGTCTTTGCCGAATAAAATCAATCTGCCTTCTTCCTGGGTTGTGGCTATATGAAACCTTAAAATTGAGTCGTTTTTTATGGGTTTAAAGGGAAGCTTCAAATATTTTAATGCCACATCTATCCTGTTGGATAATATTAAAGTACCAGGCCTGCCTATGATGGTTCCTCTTTCTATATCCTGTTTTTCAACGCCCTGCAGATTTAAGGCAACCCTTTCACCTGCAATTGCCTCTGCCGTATCTTCATGGTATGTCTGAATATTCCTTATTTTTGCCCGTTTGTTGAGAGGATATATTTCAATTTCTTCACCTGTTTTTATAGAGCCGGAAATGCATGTCCCTGTTACTATTGTGCCGAGTCCTTTTAATGTAAAAACCCTGTCCACAGGCAATCTGAATATACCCATGCCGGACCTTTCCTGTATCTCAGCAGCAATCTCTTTGATTGTTTTCATCAACTGTTCAAGGTTTTCACCTGTAGTTGAAGATACGGGTATAATAGTTGCGCCTTCAAGGAGTCTCCCTTTGAGAAGATCCTGTACGTCTTCGGTAACAAGCTCCACCATATCATCATCAACAAGGTCTTTCTTGGTAATCACGACGATGCCTTTTGATAGCCCGAGAAGTTCGCATATATCTATATGTTCTCTTGTCTGGGGCATTACTCCTTCATCAGCCGCAACTATTAGAAGCACCATATCAATACCCCATGCACCGGCGACCATGTGTCTGATAAACTTTTCATGTCCCGGTACGTCTACTATGCCGAGGAGCAAATCATTACCGAACTTGTAATGTGCAAAGCCGAGTTCAGTTGTAATTCCTCTGTCTTTTTCCTCCTTCAGCCTGTCGCAGTCGATGCCTGTAATAGCTTTAATAAGGGATGTTTTACCGTGATCTATGTGTCCGGCTGTGCCGATTACTATTTTTTTCATAATTAGTACTCTAACTATACAATATTTTTTTCCGGTACTCAATCAGGTCTTGCTAATAATGCTTTATAAAACTGCCGTTGCCTGCGGTAAAGTCAGTTGACTATATGAGCATGAAGAAGTATAAAAATGGTAACAGACTCAAATAATACAGCTATAGGAGATATTAATGGAAATTGATGCCGGGCAAAAAGGTACGCCGCCTTGGGGGAGATGGTTTGTAATTCAGGATGAGGTGGATTTCAAGGTAAAAAGAATAGATGTGTTTCCGGGAAAAAGGCTTAGCTACCAGAAGCATTCTAAACGGGAAGAGCACTGGCAGGCTGTAAGAGGTGAGGGTAGGGTAACAATAGATGGAACAGATTATCCTTTAGCAGCCGGTGATTGCATTCGTATAAATAAAGAGGCCCTTCACAGGATTGAGAATGTCGGGAAGGAAATGCTTGTGTTTATTGAAGTTCAAAGAGGAGAATATTTTGGGGAGGATGATATTGTGAGGGTTGAAGATGATTACGGCAGGGCATAAACCCGATAAGGGGTTGTAAGGCAGGCAGCATTTATGATGTCATATTATAAATTTCTTCCTTGAGGATGTTCTTTGCCATTTCTTTTGGTATACCTGTTTTAATAATAACCCCCCTGGAAAACAGAACAGCTTTATTGGCGCCGAATGCTATGCCGATATCAGCTTCTTTTGCCTCTCCCGGTCCGTTAACTTCACAGCCCATGATGGCTACATTCAGATTTGTCTCAAAATGGTCAACTTCTTTTTCGAAATCTGCCACAATATCGAATATACTGGTTTTACACCTTCCACAGGTAGGGCACGATATGATGTTAATGCCCCTTTTTCTAAGGCCGAGGTCCCTGAGAATATGATATGCAGCGGTAACCTCATAAACAGGGTTCCCTGTGAGGGAAACTCTGATAGTATCTCCTATGCCTTCATATAGTAATATACCTATGCCTATGGCAGATTTTATAGCGCCTGAGAATATTGGACCGGCTTCTGTGATACCGACGTGAAGAGGGTAATCCGACTGTTCTGAAAATTTTTTATATGCATCAATCGTCTGGTATATGTCTGAAGCCTTCAGGGATACCTTCAGCTCCCTCCAACCAAGATCTTCAAAGAATTTTACATAATAAAGCGCACTTTCAACCATTGCATCTGCACATGGTCTGGAGTATTTCTTAAGTATTCTTTTCTCAATTGAGCCGGTATTCAGACCGATACGTATCGGTGTTTTTGTTTCTTTTGCAACAAGGACAATCTCTTTTACCTTTCGCACGTTATTGATTGTTCCAGGATTTATGCGTATTGCGTCAATACCGAGTTCCATCGCTTTTATTGCAATCTTATAATTAAAGTGAATATCTCCTATCAGGGGCGTATCTATCTCTCTTTTTAGAAAAGGAATAATATTACATGTATCTTCCTGTGGTAATGCTATCCTTATCAGCTCACATCCGGCTTTTTTGAGAGCCATTGCCTGGTCTAATGTTTCCTGCGGGTTTTCGGGATGAGTTTTGAGCATTGATTGAACAATTATCGGGCTATTGCCGCCAATAGGAACTTTACCAATACTAATTTTTTTCGTTAATTTCCTTTTCATCTTTGTCCCTGCCGATAAGTTAATGATCTTACCCGATAGTCATTTATTTATTTTATTTTTTAAATGCTTGTCCAATTTTATACTTTGCCCCTGCTTTTTGTCAATGGCAGAATAGCTTCAAACTAAAGTTATTTTCTTAATCTATAGACAATCAGACCGGACATATTATAAATTATCACAGGTTATTTGATGGAGAAACGGATGAATAAAAAAGAAAGCTGCAACAGTATGGAAAAAGAACTTATTATGTTGCGGAATAAAGTTGCCCGGCTTGAACGTTTGCAGCCAAAATTAAAGTATATTCAAAAGGTTCTAAAGGAAAGTGAGAAACAATGCCGGCGTTTAATGAAGCAATCTTCTCAAAAACATGCAAAAGAAGAATTACAGAAACAGTCGGATAAACTGAGAGACCAGGCAGAACTTCTTGAAATTGCAGAAGATGCAATCATCGTAGGTGATCTTGATGGAATGATTACATTCTGGAACAACGGGGCGGTAGAACGTTACGGGTGGACAAAGGAAGAAGCCATAGGAAAAAATATACATACGCTCCTGCGTACAGAATTTTCCAAACCGTTTGAAGAGATTAAGGCAGATGTATTCGTTAATGGACGTTGGGATGGTGAGCTTATCCATACAAGGCGCGACAGTGTGCGAATAGCTGTAGGAAGTAGATGGGCTCTAAAGAGAAATAATAAAGGCGATCCAATAGCTATAATGGAGATAAACAATGATATCACGAAACATAAACAGGTTGAGGAGGCGCTGCAGAAGGCTAAAGACGAGTTAGAACAAAGGGTAAAAGAACGGACAGCAGAATTGCTGGATACAAACGAACGTCTTACTCTGGAGCTGAACAGGCGTAAACGCATCGAGGAGATGCTTCGCAAAGGTGCGGAGCGCTACAGGAATCTTTTTGAAAATTCTCCAATAGGTATTTACCGGACAAATCCTGATGGAAGGATTCTGATGGCCAATCCCACTCTGATCAGAATGCTCGGGTACAACTCATTTAATGAAATGGCATCGAGTCAATTGAAAAAAGGGGATTACGAACCTACATACCTTAAAAAGAGGCTCAAAAAGCGCCTTGAAAAAGAGGAAAGGGTAAGAGGATTTGAGGTAAAATGGAGTAGGCGCGGAAATTCAGTAGTTTTTATGCGAGAGAATGCCAAGGCAATAAGGGGAGCGGACGGCGCAGTCCTGTATTATGAGGGAACCGTAGAGGACATAAGCGAGCAGAAAAAAGCTGAAGAAAAAATACACTCTTACCAGAAGCAGCTCAGATCTCTGGCATCAGACCTCTCGCTGACAGAGGAGAAAGAGAGGCGGCGCATAGCTAACATGCTCCATGATCATATCGGTCAGGTACTCGCTGTTTCCAAGATTAAGCTGGGCGCATTACTGAAATATGAAACAGCAAACACGTTAATCGAAAAATTAAATGAAGTCAGGGAACATATTGAGCAGGCAATCCGTTATACCCGTTCATTGACTTTTGAACTGAGCCCGCCAATCCTTTATGATCTCGGTCTTGAGGCAGCGCTTGAATGGCTGACAGAGCAGATTCACGAACAGCATAAAATTGACTATGAGTTTGAAAACGATAATCAGTTCAAACCTGTCAATGATGAGATACGTATTTTTCTTTTTACGGCAGTACGAGAGCTTCTGGCAAATGTTGCGAAACATGCCCATGCACGGACAGTAAAGGTAACTGTGCGGAAAATAGAAAGCAATATATCTATTCATGTTGCAGATAACGGTGTCGGGTTTAACGCTGCAAAGATGAATTTTTATTTTGATGAAAATAAGGGATTCGGACTTTTCAGTATCCGCGAACGGTTGCACCATCTTGAAGGTCAGATGGAAATCAGGTCGCAAAAAAATCGTGGAACAAGGGTAATTCTATATGCACCGCTAAAACATTAATATGTGAGCCCCACAACAGTGAATAGTATATAGTATATAGTGAATAGTGAAGACGGAAAGATTGAATTTACAACAACCCCTTAGCTCATTCTTGAGCGAGAAGGGGTGGCCGGGGTACCCGCTTGCGGGTCGACATTGAGGTCTTTTATAATCGGCAACGTCGGCAGAAAAGGCTTGGATATTTATCCCCCGTTGTTTATGAACGGCAATTTTATGCAGGAAGGAAGGCAGCATGAATATGATTGGTGTCCACTATTGACATCAGGGGTCAGTGAGCCCCACAACAGTGAATAGTGAATAGTATATAGTGAATAGTGAAGACGGAAAAATTGAATTTACAACAACCCCTTAGCTCATTCTTGAGCGAGAAGGGGTGGCTCCGACAGCTTTGCTGGTGGAGGGGGCGACGTGAGCCCCATTAATAGAAGGGGAGATTTTAATGAGTATAAAAATTATTCTGGCAGATGATCATAAAATTATAAGGGAGGGCCTCCATGCACTGCTTGAAAAGAATAAGGCCATGGAGGTTGTTGCAGAAGCACAGGATGGATTAACAACTGTACGTCTTGCAAAAAAGCTTTTACCGGATATTGTGATCATGGATATAGGTATGCCCGATATGAACGGCATTGATGCAACGCGCCAGATTATCGCAGAAACAAAGGATATCAGAGTCATTGCCCTTTCAATGCATTCGGACAGAAGGTTTGTGCTCCAGATGCTGAAAGCGGGGGCATCAGGATATCTTCTGAAGGATAGCGCCTTCGAAGAACTTGAACTGGCAATTCAGACCGTTATGTCCGGCCAGCCATATTTAAGCCCGAAGATAACGGATGTGGTGATAAAGGAATATATTCACAATATACCTGCAAATGAAACTACGGCTTTTTCGGCTTTAACTACAAGGGAACGGGAGGTGCTCCAACTGCTTGCAGAAGGCAAAACAACCAAACAGATAGCAGTTTATTTGAATATCAGTATTAAGACAATTGAAACACACCGGCAGCAGGTTATGGAGAAACTGAACATGCACAGTATCGCCGAACTGACAAAATATGCGATAAGGGAAGGGCTTACATCATTGTAGTTTAACACATACATTAAAAAAATAACGGCCAGGATAATCCTGGCCGTTATGCTTCTGACATATTTTTTTATCCAAATTTTCAGCGGTATTTTAGCTCGCACTTTAAAGGTACGTCACCGGCAAGACGCCTTGCCTCATCCTCAATACTTTTATACTCTTTAGGATTATGAACTACTCCTTTAATAACAATTGTGTCATTGCTCGAGAACACGTTAAGAGTTGGAACAAAGAATTTTGAATTTGTCAATATTCCGGCTTTTACATAAAATGCAGCAGCCTTCATCTTAAGTGTTTTTATTGCTTCTTCTGTTTTCAGTTGATCTTTTTCAGCAATAGATGCTTTCAGAGATGTCTTAATTACATCTGCAGATTGGACAGCCGTATTGAATATGATGTCATAATATGTATGAACATTCCAGTCTGCGCCATATACTGTTCCAATAAAGCCCTTGCTTTCTTTATCAAGCTTGTTTATCATCCACTTAGCAGTAGCGCTGTCCATATCCTCACGTTCCTGTACCATCTCGATTCTTTTATCAAGAGGAGCTTCAAAACGAACTCTAAGAACGTAGGGGACATCCTTAAGGAGAAAGTTTGCACCTCTGCCCATGATTACAACATTATCTTTTAATGCATAATCAAATATCAGGCTTTGCTGCAGCGCCACAAATCCCCTGAAAGACCAGTCGTATCTTTCCCATATGGTGGGGTTATGTTCTGCAAATTCTTTTTCCCATTTTTCCCAATCCTGCCCCTTTGCTCTGATATCCGTAAGTATTTTTTCTCTGTCAATGTATTCATACCCTATTTCACGTGCTATTTCCTGTCCTATATACCTGCCGCTGCTTCCGTGCTGCCTTGATATGGTTAAGGTTGCCATAAATAATAAACCTCCTTATTTCAGTTTGTGTGTGCTTCTTTGCTTTCTTCTTGAGCTGCCTTATCGCGCTTCATCTTCATCCAGAGTTTCCCTATAACAACAACTAAAACAGCGCCTGCAACCTCTACGATATACTGGGTAGCCTTGCCTGTGTGGAGGAATGACTGGACATAGGGATCTGTAATTATCATCTCCCCTGACACTTTTCCAAGCACCATGGCCCCAAGGTATACAATAATGGGATATTTATCCATCAACATGGAAAGAAGGTTGCTTGTAAATACAATAAATGGAATGCTCAAAACGAGTCCGAAGATGATCAGAAAATTATTGCCGTGGGACGCGCCGGCAACGGCAAGCATGTTATCGAGACTCATGACAATATCGGCAATTACAATGGTTATCATAGCCTCCCATATGCTCTTCGGCTCTTTCTTGATCCCCTCTTCAGGTCCGCCCTCTATAAAAAGTTTCAGAGCTATCCAAAAAATAAGGGCGCCGCCACAGAACTTCAGTCCCTTTATGCCGAGAAGCTGGGCAACAACAATTGTGAGTCCAACCCTCAAGATAATTGCTCCGCCTGCGCCCATCATAATGCCCTTCAATCTTTGTTTGGGCGAAAGGTTCCGGACAGCCATTGCAATAACAACTGCATTGTCACCTGCCAGGACCAGATCGATCAATATTATCATTAAAAAAGAGCTTACAAACTCCCATGTGAAACTAAAATGCCCGAAACTTCCAAAATCCATAACGTCCACCTCACAAAATAGTATTTATATTTTAATCTATTGTAAAATTGTTGTAAATATCCTTTTGACATGCCTGTGAAACGATGTCAGGCGATGCAGGAAAAATCCTTGTGCCTGCTTACATTATACAGCAGATGGGAATGCTTATGCAAAAGGCATATTTATAAAACAATTTTCAATCACCGCATTCATAATGCTTGTATAAAAAATCACATGGTATTTTTAACCCATGCAACCTTTATTGTCAATAAGGTTAATCCTGATATTTCCCTTCGAAAAACCTGAGTTGTCAGAAGATTCTAAAAAATTATTATACTTAGTTGGGGTAAGCGCTTTTTTTATTTCGTCTAAGGTTTTCCCTTATCTCCAACCATACAAATAGAATCTGAAAATCAGGGATTTCCTGATTGAATGTGAATGCGTTCACATAATACAATAATTCTTATTTAGTGAGTTGCGCTGCGGCAAGCGATGGAGAATATATTTCTGAAGTTTTATGCAGCACTTTTTGACAAGTGCAAGACGATGTTGAAATTTACATATTTGAAACCTGGCATGAAGAGCCTGTTGTAATACTTTAAGGATGAAAAGGCAGATTTAATTTATTTTGCAGCACAGGTTCATGTTATTATTTAACCCCCTAATATTCTTGAGCCTTTGCTGCCTGCCTTATAAAGAATTTTTTAGATATATAGCATGATTAATAAAATTTAAAATAATGTTGCTAATTCTGCAATGGCTATATTTGGAGATTGTCAAAGAAAGGGCTATATGTGAAAATATTCCCTTGACAAAGTATCCGTTAATCATTTTTAATAACAGCATTAACATATCAAACCCCAAGGAGGCAGGCTTATGATGGATAAATGGACATTCGGTTTAACCTTGCTTGTAGTAGGCATGGGCGGAACAATTGCTACACTCATTTTATTCAGTTTTATAATGAGTGGTTTGAAAAAGATTTTCCCGTACAAAAAAGAAGAAGAATAGGAAAGGAGGAAAATTAGATGACTGAAGCAATATTAGGTGGTTTATCAGGACTTATTGCAGGCATTTCAGCCCTGCATTGGTCAAATGTGGTGATGATGATAATAGGTGGAATCCTCCTTTATCTGGGAATTAAAAAAGATTTTGAGCCATTACTTCTTGTTCCCATCGGTTTCGGCTGTATTATCGTGAATGTTCCCCTTGCAGACCTTATGGAAAAAGAAGGCTTTCTCAGGACTCTCTATGACATGGGTGTTATAACAGAATTGTTCCCCTTGCTCATTTTTGTCGGTATCGGGGCCATGACGGATTTCAGACCTGTCCTTGAAAGCCCATATACTTTTCTTCTGGGGGCAGCAGGGCAGCTCGGTATATTCCTGGTACTTCTTCTTGCCCTTTGGATGGGTTTTCCCTATAACGAAGCTGTCACCATCGGAATCATAGGCGCATGTGACGGACCGACAGTTATCTTTGTGGCATCCAAATATGCAAAGGAACTGCTTGGTCCATGCACGGTTGCGGCATATTCGTACATGTCATTGGTACCGGTGCTTCAGCCGCCGATTATGAGGATGCTTACCACAAAGAAAGAACGTGAGACTATCATGAAGACGCACAAGAAGACGGTGTCAGACACAACAGCATTACTTTTTCCTATTGTCATCACAGTTGTTGGTGGACTTATTGCTCCAATGGGCTTACCGCTTCTTGCAACGATTATGCTGGGCAATTTCATGAAGGAGTCAGGCGCAGTTGCCAGACTTACGAAGGCATCTGAAAATGAGATAGCCAACATCGTTACCTTGTTTCTCGGATTATCAATCGGCGCTACAATGAACGGACCATTATTTGTGAAACCTACAACCTTGATTATTCTTGCACTGGGTCTTTTGGCTATATGTCTTGACACAGTAGGTGGAGTACTTTTTGGAAAGATACTGTATTACGTGACAGGCGGGAAAGTGAATCCTCTGATCGGAGCAGCCGGTATCTCAGCATTCCCTATGTCTGCAAGAGTAGTACAGAAGGAAGGCCAGAAATACAACAGAAAGAGTTATCTCCTTATGCACGCTATGGGTGCAAATGCAGGCGGCCAGGTAGGTTCTGTCATGGCAGCAGCAGTTATGCTGTCCGTGCTGAAAGCTATGGGAGTAATATGATTTAAAAAATATTGTATACATTTTTTAAAATATTTGATAAAACTAAAGGCGGGATTATTTCCCGCCTTTTTTGTATTTTGTATACTAAATAACAGGGGGTCATGAGAAATGGATTTTATGCAAATTGCAGCAAGCGTTATCTTCCTCGCCAGTATCATCCTTGTAATCACCGGTTGGATTGACAGCGTCATCGCTGCGCTCTCAGGGATCATTCTGATGATTTTTGTAGGCATATACAGCGATATTGATGCCTTTAAGATTGTTGATTGGAATGTTATAGCTATACTCCTGAGTATTTGGATAATATCAGGCTATTTTGGTAAATCCGGTGTACCTGATTTTTTGGCTGCCATAATCTTAAAGATGTCTAAGGGGAACGTGGCAATATTTGTAACAGTCCTTGGTATGCTTGCCGGATTTGTATCCATGTTGATTGATAATGTAGTTGTTGTCCTTATGTTTGCACCCGTTGTTTTTCATGCATGTCGACGATTTAAATTTCCTGCATTTGCGCCTGTGATGTTTGTTGGTCTTTGTGCAAACTTTATGGGCACTGCCATGCTGCTGGGTGATTTGCCTCCGCAGATGCTCCATAGCGTGTCAGGCATAGAATTCAATGGTTTTCTGTGGTATATGGGGCGGCCATCATCATTTTTTATCCTTTGTATTTCATATATCATTACCTGCGGATTTTTTTACTGGTTATTTTCGAAAAAGTACAAAGATATCAGGATGGATGTTGCATCCATGTCTGAGGAAAAGCCCCTTGATCATATCAAGGATAAACCTTTTGCCATAATTACATGCAGTATTTTTGTCATTACAATTATTGCCATGGCTTTTCGTCCTGTCTTTGGTTATACCCTCGGATTTATTGCTATGTGGGGCGCTATGGCAATCATGCTAATATTTGAAGTTTTTAAGGACCGTTTTACCCTGGAAATTCCCAATATTGAACAAGTGTTTTCCGAACTGGACTGGAGGGCAGTATTCTTTTATGTCTCCCTATTTGCCTTGGTTGGAGGACTGGAACATGCAGGAGTGATAAAGCTTGTATCCAATGCAATTACGCCGTTAATCCAGAAGAGCCTTATTGTGGGTGCTACAGCACTTTACTGGGTAACAGCCCCTATCGTTGGCATTGTGGAGCACGATGCTTATATCCTTACTATGCTCTATGTTATCAGAGACCTGTGTAAAGATACAGGAATGAACCCCTGGCCCCTGTACTGGATGCTGTTATGGGCCGGTACGCTGGGAAGCAACCTCACCGTTGCCGGTGCACCTGCATTATTTGTAGCAAAAAGCATGGGTGAAAAAGAAGACCAGAGAAAGGTCGGTCTGAAAGAATTTCTGGGCATTACTGTGCCCTATGTTATTATATCACTCATTTTTTGTTATATTCCTGCTATGCTGATCTGGGTAATTCCATTTCAGAAATAGATTCTTCCAAAAAGACTTTTAAAAGGAGGGGCTATGGCCATATTAACGATAGCAAGGGAATACGGAAGCGGAGGAAAAGAGATAGGCAAAAACATTGCCACGTTGTTGAATTATGCATATATTGACAGAAAGCAAATACTTGAGGATATGAAGAAGGTAGGAGTCAATTGGGAAGAGCTGACAAAATATCTTGACGAAAATCAACCGACTATCATAGAGAGATATGAATGGTCTTACAGGGGTTTTGTGGCATTAAACCAGAGCCATATTCTTAATTATGCCATGCATGACAGGATTGTAATTATGGGTAGAGGCGGAAATTTTTTATTGAAAGGGATACCTCATGCATTAAGGATACGAACAATAGCACCGATTGAAAAGAGGATTGAGAATGTAATGAAATGGCTGGAAATCGACAACAGTGAGAATGCCCGATGGCTGATAGAGAAGGTAGACAGTGAGATGGCGGGCGCTGTTTATTTGATTTACGGAAGTGCATTGGACGATCCTGAGCAATATGATTTTGTTTTTGATACAAGCATACAGACATATGATGAAATTACAGACATTATAAAGAATGAGCTTGAAAAAAGAGATAAGCTCTGCACGGAAAAAGCAAAGAATATATTACAGTTAAAGGCCCTTGCAGCAAAAATAAAGGCTGAAATTGCGATAAATCCTGATTTGTCGGTGCCAACGCTGGAGGTCAGGTTAAAAGAAGAAGGGCTTGTAGAATATGGTTTATTTGTGGGAGGTGTTTTTCACAATATAGACGACAAAAAAAAGATTGAAGAGATTGTAAAGGGTTTATCCGGCAATGTTCCTGTTGAGTTCGAATTACAACACAGGATGCACCCGAGACTTGGGGATGTGCAGTACAAATGATGGACCGGGGCACATAGACAACAGAGCATACTGGATTATCCCTATCTACACACCTTTAAATTCCATTTTCTCGAAGATAGGGCCGATAACCGTATCCATCGCTAACCATTGGTAAGCTTTTACGGATTCCTGAAATTTGTACCAGTCGGTTTCTTTGTAATTTCCCCTCCATATCCATTCTGTTTCACTTATGGGGACGTTGTATCCGCCGCCGGAATATGGAATTTCTGTATTCACAAAATCAATTGCCTCTTTAAACCACTGTTTTTTATCATACTCAATGAAATTATTGCCGATCAAAGCCTTATAACGATCAATACGGTCTTCTTCGTTGCCGTAGTATGGACCTATCGCTTCATCTATCAGAGTTATAAAATTATTACTGTCATCGGGAGCGTTGAGATAACGAATGTATTTTTCATAAATGCATCTGGCAGCCTCAAGGAAACGTTTCTTATTGTCTATTTGCGAAATACTTGGAATAAGACGTTCATCTTCCCATATCAGATCCGGTTCATCCGGTTTATGTTTGGCATCTGCATGCCCGATATTAGGAATAAGGCCTTCAAAAAGACCTTTCATTTCATTAAAACCCTCATTAAATCCGACAAAATTCTGATGAGCAAATGTGTCTGCATACATATGTGTGGCTATACCTATGCTATAGAGGTTGCGAGAATAAAGGGCAGCCTGAAGCAACTGCCTGCTGTTGAGATTATCGGGTATGGTATTCATTATATGAAACTTGCCGTCACGACGCCAGGCCGAATCGCCGGTAATTTCCGTTAATGTGCCCGGCATAAAATGAAAAACAGGGTAGATTCTCATATATTCTTTCTGCGGGTTGAAGATATCCATCGTCTGGCTGATATAGTTTGCATATTCATCCGGATGACCTTCATGAATTCTATATATTGTATCATTGTCATCTGTATATTGTGACGAATATGCAATTATTCTGGCATCTTCCGGCTTAAAACCTGCCCTGCATGCAATGATGTAAGTAATGTAGTAATGAAATTCTATATCCATAATTTACTCCCAATATTTGTCGAAATCATAGCATCTTGTACGTCTCCAAATAATTGACATAAAACTTTCCGAACTACTTCTTTGCTGCCCTGCCGAAGGAGACGCCAAGTTTTCTCATCCTATGGCGCAGGGTCCCCGGATTTATCCCCAGGATGGCCGCTGCACCTTTTTCTCCTTCCACTCTACCTCCAGCCATTTTTAAAGCCAACCTTATATGCAGTGCTTCAATATTGCCGAGCGTCAGATCATTGTTGTCGGGACTGTATTCTGGATGTTCGTTGTTATGCACCTGAATGCCAATAATATCTTTAAAACTGAGCGACCTTCCGCCGTGGATGATCATTGCACGTTCCAGAACATTGCTCAACTCCCTTACGTTCCCTGGCCAGTCATAATCAATCAATTGCTCCATAGTGCCGGGCAGAAGTGCAGGCTTAAAATGTAATCCGATTTCATTTGCCTTTCTTCGCATGAAATAGTCAACGAGAGTCGGGATGTCAATTCTTCGTTCCCTGAGAGGCGGGATATAGATGGGGAATACGCACAAGCGGTAATACAGATCGTCCCTGAAGAGGTTTCCTTTCACAAGTGACTTGAGATCCTTGTTAGTGGCAGAGATAATACGTATATCAATTTTTATGGATCGGGTTCCGCCGACGCGCTCTATCTCTTTTTCTTGTAAGACTCTGAGTAGACGTACCTGTGCATGGAACGGCAGTTCGCTTACTTCATCGAGAAAGATGGTGCCTCCGTGGGCACGCTCAAATCTGCCTCTCTGCTGGGATAAGGCGCCGGTAAAAGCACCTTTTTCGTGACCGAAAAGTTCGCTGTCGATAAGAGATTCCGGTATGGCTCCACAGTTGACCTTTATAAGCGGTCCATTTTTCATTGGAGAAAAATTGTGGATTGCATTCGCAATGAGTTCCTTACCGGTTCCTGTTTCACCATGAAGCAATACAGGACTTGACTGAGGCGCTACTTTAAGGACTTGTTCCATTACCCCTTTCAAACCGAATTCAGCGCCTACAATCTCTTCACTGAACCCACGCCTTAACTCGTTCTGGAAGTATTTACTATCATCTGCAAGCAACTCTTTTAAATTCATTAACTCCATATAACGGCGGCTGTTGGCAAGGGCTACAGCCGCAGGCTCGTTTATGAGGGACCATAGTTTTGCGTCATCTTCCGTGTATCTTCCTTTTCCTTTAGCCCGGACAATCAAAGAACCGACAAATTTGTTTTCAACAGTGAGACGTCCAACGATAATTGAGGAGTCGGCCCAATTATAATTCACGGCAACAATTGCAAGTATTTCGTCCTTGTACACATCGTCGGATGCTCTTACACGTGGGAATTTGAAGGGATCTTCCAATTGCTTCTGAAGGTGTGAAGGCATAGGGATCTTATCAGTGCTTGATATGCCGCCATGTTCATCGGCGATTGCAACGACATCAAGCGTTCCAGTACCATGGTTATATTCGGTTAGAATAAGTTCATCAGTGGGGATGATATTCCGGAGATAGAGGAAGCAGTGCCAGAGTGCCTTCTCGATTTCGAGACTCCCGCATATGCGCAAGGTAATCTCTCTGAAAAATTGATTTTCATCTACATTCATAGAGCTTTATCCAAAACAATCCTACCGTGCTTAGTAGTTTACAGGATTTCCTATAACTATGCAAATAATATTCCGTCATATTTAACAGTTATTAGCAGTACTGAGATATGTATCAGTTAATATCTGTTGAATATAACAGTCTCGTAATGCCTGTTATGTATAACATACTGATTATACAGTTAATTGGCATTTGGCACAGTCCTTGCTTTAAAAATACAAGGTAATTAAATCGGAGCTTAAGGAGGGTGCCATGGCAGTGAAATGGAGTCCGGAATCTGATATTACTAACAAAACTATGGAAGAGATGCTTATAGAAGTATTCGGGTGCAGTTCTCCGGATAGCAGTGTAATAAAACTTGAGGCCGGCAGGGAAAGAAAGAGAATCAACAAAGTACACTGCGTTGATTGTTATACAGATAACCAGGACATGATGTCCTTGTCCGTTAATGCCTGATTACTGATCAACCTCCGGGTTGATCAGATTATATATATTTATGGTATGTGGATGCGGGGTCACCTTGGTGGTATTCAGCATGTCCACCCGTATTTACATACCCAATAAACTTCTCTTAATAATCCACCGTTATTTGTCATTTGTAGCAAAGTAAAGCTAAATGCTTACCCGTATCGGTAAAATGACCGTTGGTATACCGTTCCACTGCAGCCTGCGCTGAATAGCGTGTGCTGTTTCATTGTGATATCTTCTGGAAAGGGTTGTTGTGACGGAATTCTAATTTTCCTGTAAAAACAGTTGATCTCGGAAACTCTTTGACTGTTGCTTCAACAAGATCCGAGGCTTCATCTATCACATCTGTTCCCACATCCGTTCTATAATCAGCAGGAAATCCGTGTTGACGGGTAATTTTTACATATTTTATTAGATTTTCTTCAACTGATTTTTTCAAAGCTGCTATCTCGGCAATATCTTTAAACGTGCCGGAATCAACCTCTGCAACTGAGACAAAGATAAAGTTTTTGTATACGTTAGGAAAATTACGGACTATAGAAAGCAGCGTATGGAGGCCAAAGCCGCTGAATCCTCTTACAAGCAGAATGGCTGTCAAAGCCTTTTCATTAGTTGTGTGTTCTTGCAGCGTAGAATTGTAATGCACTGTTAAAAAACATATAAGCGCTTTTTATTGTGAATTGTTGAATAAAAAACGAGAAGTGACTCATTTTGTGGGGGGTATCCATAATTTTGGGTATAGTTATCAATGAAATGTAATCTTTGTCAATATAAAATTATAAAAGTAAATTTTTTCTTAAAAAAATATTTGCTATGTATATTTTTTTATGGCAATTTGCTAAAATGGAGCTATAAGGAGGGAGTATGCAGATAGGAGAACTGGCGAAAGGTAAAGATAAAATTATCATTACATTAAAGGAGTTTAAAGGAAAGCAGTATATTGACATCAGAACATACTTTGAAAATCAGGAAGGAGAATGGATACCGACAAAAAAAGGTATTTCACTCACGCCGGACAGTGTTGATGATTTGATAAAATTTCTGAATGAGGCTAAGCAGAAGGTTTCCGATAAGTAAAAGTTAGTGCGTGATAACTTTTTATCGTTGATATTTGCCTTCCATATTTAACGAAATATTTTACATTTTAAAATTAGGTTTCTCTCGGTTTTCGCGTACCCTACAATACTACCTGTATTATTTCAGCTAATCATATTGAATATTACGGAAAGGATAGGTGGGCATCGCTTTCGTGCATGAAGAAAATATCGATGCAATGCAAGGGGGTTTATTAGACTTGACAATGCGTGAAAATTTTAATATGTTAGTACACTTCAGCGGGCCGTTAACTCAGGCTGGTAGAGTATCTGCCTTTTAAGCAGAGAGTCGCAAGTTCAAGTCTTGCACGGCCCATATATGTCCCCATCGTCTAGAGGCCTAGGACACTGGCCTTTCACGCCGGCAACCGGGGTTCGAATCCCCGTGGGGACGCTTTTAACTACTTGATATTATTAGAGTCACCCCCTTAAAAGTCATTACATTTTCATTACAGTTTTTTGTAAACCCTTCGTTTCCAGATCACAAAATTAGCGATGTGCTACGGTCATTTCTTCGGGATAAGGTTAATAATAACATGACAACGGTTTTCGTTTGACCTCTCCTTAGGCCTACTTTCTTCCTTGTTGGCATTCAGCCGTTTCATCGCAAGTTGTTTGACTTTCTGACCTGCCCTCTAATCAATCCCACCAATTGCTGGATGGTCAAACCCCTGGCATCTTTCCCGTCTACCTTCAGGACACGGTCGCCAATTTTAATCCCCGCTTCGGCCGCCGGCAAGCCCTGCAAAACATCCGCAATGAGTTGAGGATCTGTTTCCGATATTTTTAACCCAACGAGGCCAATGTCATTTTTAAGCTTTTTCCCGGCCGAATCGGTTTTGCCCGGAACCCCGCCATGTCTCGTGAGGACGTATGTCTGGGGCATATCGCCGGTTTTCGTTACACCGGTGCATGAATCCAGACCGAAGAAAATCCCCGCATCCCTGTCTGCCTGATATAAGCCCTTTTGAAAATTAAGAGTGATATTATTGCCATCTTCGCTGACAGTGCCTGTAAACTCACTCTGATCACCGGGTATCGTGCAATCCGAGACTCCCTCCGTAAATGGGCCTCTGTAACGCATACCTTTGATGGAAAACCCATTTATTCTGCCCTTGAATACCATCTCGCTATTGCCTCGTGGCGTCCTTCCTTGTTTCCCTACCAATGCACCCCCGTCACTGATCACCGTTACTCCGTCGGTCCCCACACTGCCTTTGGCGATGAACTCTGCGTTGTTTACCGAAACGGCAAAGGTCGTTGTTCCGACAAGCCAGACACCGGCTAATTCCGCCACTTTCTCGATTCTCTCAAGCCTGTACTCAAGCTTGATGATCTCATCGTTGACGAGCCGTGCGTCATTGGCTTTGGGTGCCACAATCAGATAGCGGCGATAGCTGGCTATTGCATCCTTCAGCAGTCCCATTTTAGACTGAACTGATCCCAGGTTGTACCAGGCTGCTGGCATGGTTGGTGCAAGCTCAGTTGCTTTTTTAAACTCGGCTGCCGCTGCTGCCAGCTCACCCTCACTTTTCGCCATTTCGATTGCCACCATCCCGCGTACAAGATGTTTGCGGGCTTCGTCAGCACTGTTCTGCCCGAAAACAGGTGCCGTCAGCCCCATGATGACCAATGCTATTATTATTAAACGGTGATAAGATTTGCTCATTATTCCTTCTCCTTTTTCTTATTCTGGTCCGACGATTGCCGCTCTGTTCTCTTCTCCGGTAACTGTTTTCTTAAGTTGTTTGACTTCCTGATCCAACTTAGTGATTTTTTCGGCATGATACATCAATCTGTCCATGAAAATCTTTCAGGTGCGCCTCCATCAAAATGGGTTACTGAGCTCTGCATTCAACAATTTTATTATATGTATTAGTAATTTGATTTTGAATATACTTGGCTGATTCCAACTCTTTACCAGAAGCATTGCGCAGAGTGCAAATGTTTTTATAACTTAAATACATATCTGTGGCGTTGTATGCTGTGTTCACAACCAACTGTGCAATACCGACATAAGAATATTTAGAAAATCCTTTTCTTGCTAAAAATGCGGTTATTGATTTTCCAGATAAAAACTGTGCAGTATCAATAGTAGGATATTCGCTTAAATATTCTTTAACCTTTGGATTTGACAGTAATTCTTTTATATCTGCATCTGTTTCGCCTATTTTTGCAACAGAAGACTGAATTACATTTTTAACATAATCAAAATAATCTGCTATATTGCTAAATTCCGAAGTATACTTGGCAATTTTGTATTCAGCCATTCTTAAATTTAGTTTCATTTTCAGGCTCTCAATTTGTGCGTGAGTATATACATTTCCTTTTATTAATTTAGTTTCAATCAATTCCAAATTTCGTTTAACATTCTCCGCTCCGCTTCTGGTTTCCTTTAAATAATCAAAAAATTCACCAACAGCAAAAGATGATCCATCAATAACTGCATTCCAGAAAGCGGCGTCGTTTTTCTGTTTCCATTCATCAAGTTGACTTTTAGTAAATTCAATTTGTTTTTGAAATTTCTGCATGTCACCAACTTGCTTATTGTATTTAGCAATTATTTCCTTACATTCTCCTCTTTCAGTCTTCTGTTTTTTTTCTTCTTTTTTAGGTTTTTCTACTTTTTTTATCGCTTCTTTATTTTGCTTTAAACTCTGGACAACAAAAGTACTTGCATCCCTTAAATCAACAATTATCGGGTCATTTTCTGGCTCCATCAACGTAGATATTTCAGGTTCTGTAAGTGTAGTTCCAAAAAAATTAGTTCCTGTGGAAATTTCAATTTTGCCGTTAGTGGCAGACGGTTGATCGAAGGGATCGCCCGCTGCTTTTCTCATTGTTTCGGCATCTCCATCAAGATTTTTAAAATCTACAAGGGCTCCCGTACTGGACCCCTTGAGAGTTCCCAGGAGCTGATCCTTTTTCTCAGCAAAATCCTTCTGTCGCGCAAACTCCAGTTCCCTTTCCTTCTGCTCTCTTTGCATTTGTTGTTGCCGCTGTGCCTCTTGTTGCGCCTCCTGTTGCTGTCGGGATGGGGCTTTATTTTTTGGCCCCTGCATCATTCCATCCAGCAAACCCTGGAACAACTGCAGCTTGATATCGTTATTCATGGAGCGGCTGCTGGACTTACTGCCGGAAAGTGATTTCTTTGATGATCCGGATTTAGGTGTGCATACCGGCATGCTCCGATTGCCATTGGAACAGTTGCAATTGTAGTTATTCATCTTTGGATCGATACTATATGCTTTCAGGGAGCTTGGGCAATCAATCTGCGCTCCAGCCCAAGCATCAACAACAGAAAAGAGCATGGTTGCTGCTATCAAGTATATAATAAATATTGCTGCGGATATCCTTGGACAGACGTCAAGACGCGCACTGTTCACTGCCATACAAGAATCTCCTCCGGGTTTTCTCCTGCACTGTACATTGAAGTATTAAAGTAACTGCAAGGGGGGTCTTATGGAAGGAAGGTAAAGTTTTTCAAGGACAGACTTAACCTTGATCCTCATGCTCCTTTTCTTAATTATACTGCAATGTTATTTAATTTACAAGTAAAAGCTCTATTACAGAATTTCTTAATACCGTGTGTAACCTTGCATATTGAAAGAATATTTCAAAAATAAAGGAAGAAGGATTTCAAGGGCTCAGGGATCGAAATTGAGGCATCTTTGGCAATTGACGGGTTTTCCGGGGGCAGTAACCTGATCCTGTTGAGTCCCGGCTTTTCCATATCGTCCGAAACGAGGTCTATCTTCTTTATCAATCTGTTGCCTTTGAATCTCCTTGAATAAATAAGGTAAATTATAGTACTGTTTAATAAATTTTACATCTATGGAAAAATTAAATTATAAAGAGTTTTTTAAAAATCAAGAAAATTATTACCTGTTCTACATCTTCTTTCTCTTTGCGTTTGTTTCATATTATCTTGTCCAGTGGCCAATTTATGCCGGAGATACAGACCTCTGGTATCACCTGAACGGAGGCAGATATATCCTTCAGAATGGGATGATACCAAGGGATAGCAGTTTCTTCTCCTTCATTACTCCTCCTCGCGAATGGGTTGATTATTATTGGTTATTTCAGGTCCTAGTTTACAAAATCTATTCATTTTCAGGCTATTATGGCCTTATTTTTCTTCGTGCAATTATTTTTCTCGCAACGATATTTATTATTTATCTGATTTTAAACAGAGGCATAAAGAATAAGCCTGATTTGTATACGGTATTGGTTTTTTCACTGTATATGCTTATGCTGCTACCGCGTTTTCATTTAATAAGACCACATATATTTACATATTTCTTCATAATTCTTTTTATCTTCATCATTGAATTAAAACCAAGATACGTAGTGGCCTTGCCATTTATTGCAGTATTGTGGGTTAATCTTCACGGGATAGAGTATCCTGTCATGCTTTTGATTGTGCTGTCATATCTGATAGAGTTCTTTATCAGATATACAATAAGCAAAACACATATCAGAAAGGAGGACCTGTATTTTGTTGTTCCAATAATCCTGACAGTAGGCGCTGTTTTTTGTACTCCCCATGGTTCTCAA
Organism: Pseudomonadota bacterium; assembly: GCA_026388275.1. NCBI lineage: Bacteria > Pseudomonadati > Pseudomonadota > Pseudomonadota bacterium. Next base: position 2,282 of record JAPLKB010000033.1, on the reverse strand, counting down.
CTTACGTGGGTACCTTTTATCCCTACTGGATTTGCAGCACTTTATATCAATGAAATAGCACATATAAAACCGGAAGAATTTTTCACGTTTCAAATTATAAGAATGAAATTTTCTCATGGAGCGGTTTTTAATATTTTGTTTTTTATCTCGTGTATTGCTGCAATAACAACTCTTTTTAATAAAAACTATAGGAGAATATGTCATTTAATTATGTTTTTAGGCGGGATTGCTCTGCTTACAAAGGCAAACCGCTTTGTATATGAATATGTGTTGCTTTCAGTGCCTATTTTTAAAGATATTTTGCAATTTGATACATCTTCTTTACGAATCAAAGACAAGACAGATCTGGATTATTTTAAAATAAAAGAAAATATATTGAAGCCTTTTAGCATAATTTTATTGGTTATCTTTATGATTATTTCTTCTTTAAACATAAAAGACATGTTTACAAATCTTCCGAGGTATCCGTTTTCCCATAAAAATCTTCCTGAAGGAATATGTACTTTTTTAAACAAAATACAAGCAGTAGGAGGAACGGTTTTCAATTATCCAAACCATGGCGGTTATCTGCAATGGATGCTTTATCCGAAGTATAACATATTTATGGACATGGAAATCCCTTTTCTCTTTCTTAATGAAGATATTTTTATTGCAAATAATGCCTTTTTTACAGGAAAGGGGCTAAACTACATTGTAGAAAAATATCATCCTTCATTTATTATAGCACCTATCGAAAGAACAGGATTTAAATTATTAATTGCAAAACACCCTGGTTACAAAGCCATATTTTTTGATGAAACAGGCGTTTTATATGCAAATAGTGAACAATTTCCAAAGATTGTTAATGAATATGAACTAAAAGAAATAGACCCTTATGTAATTAATTTTGTAAATATTGACGTAATTGTATCTGGAGAAAGATATGAAAACATTTTGAAGGAATTATCAAGGCTGATCGAAATATATCCCGGATGTGGTTATACAAATCAATTTATGGCGCTTTTGCAAAATAAAAAAAGAAATTTTAGCAAATCAATTCAATATACCGAAAACATTATAAAATACTACCCGGAATCTCCTGTCGGATATCAATTAAAAGCTGATGCATTGCAAGGTATGGAAAAGTATGATGATGCCCTTTTAGAGTATAAAAAGGCCTTAAGCAGAGCAGTAAAGAAGGTCGAAATATACAGAGAAATCGGCAACATATATATGAAGCAGAAAAAGTATGCTAAAGCGTATAAAATCTTAAAGATGATTACTGATCCATTTTCTAGTACAACAGATTATAAATCTATGCATGATGTTTGTCTTGCTGCAATCTTGTCGGGAAACCGAAGAGATGCAGAAATCCTATTCAAATATGCACATATGCTTGTCCCAACTGAAAATAAGGAATGGAACGAAAAGTATGCCAAACTTGCAGATATGTTTATGGTAAGCAAATAAAAGGAAGATTGATATTTTTTTTGAACTTGAGTCCTCGGTTTAGCCGCCTTCAACCCAATCTCTAAGGAATGTGACGAATATCATTGACAAGAAAATGTATTGATACTATAAAGTATATTGCAATACATATTAAATCTTTCAGGAGGTGTTTTTATGATTAAGGTTCACAGAAATAGTAAGGGCTTTACATTAATTGAGTTGCTGATCGTTATTGCGATCATCGGTATCCTCGCTGCAATTGCAATCCCTGCTTATACTGGATACACAAAAAAGGCTAAGTTATCGGGTGTAACAAGTGCAATGGGTGCTCTTAAGAATGCCATAACGGCATACTATACAGAAAAAGGAAATATTCCATCCAACCCTACAAGCATTACCGAAATTAATTCTAACTTTGGCATTACTCTTCCATCACAATATGTATCTGATGCAAATGTTACCAATGCTTCAGATATTGTCACCATCAATGTGACGCTGGCAAATATAGGTAGTGACGTTAATGGTGGTGTTATGAATTTGGTATCAACCAATATTGCAACAACGCCGACATGGACATTCGGGTCAGCCAATGCTAACATTACCCCTCTGTTACCAAAGTAACAATTAATAGTGAATATAAATATGGGGGCGTAAGTACGCCCCCATATTTATTTATGGTTATAACGGCAGTCAAGAATGAGATATGCTAATGAATATATTAAACATCCTTATTTTCATATTCGGTTCTGTTGTTGGCAGTTTTCTTAATGTATGCATCTACCGGCTTCCCCGGAACAGGTCAATAATCCTGCCCAATTCGTTTTGCCCTTCCTGTGAAAAACCTATAAAGCTTT
>JAPLKB010000032.1 GCA_026388275.1 Pseudomonadota bacterium | reverse complement strand
AGTGCGATGCAGCGTCCGTATTGACTTTCCAGAGATATTGACCGTTTCTGACAATGTGTCAGAAACTCCATCCTGGAGGTAGTCAGGAGAGCGCTCGTAGTTCACCAAATCGGCCATAAAGTTATCCACGTTATATCCTTTGTCAGGATGTTTCGCCTGAATATATGTAAGAATTCCTTTGGCCTGATCTATGGGATTTAAGTCTTCACGCTGGAGGTTCTCCGTCAGTTGAAGGGCAATGGTATCACCTAATTCTTTTCCTGCTTCAACAACTCTCACCGGTACGGATTCAAGTCCTAATTGTCTGGCTGCTACAAGACGCCTCTCCCCGCAAATGAGTAAATACGTCCCATTATCCTGTCCTGTTACAATAAGCGGTTCCAGGATGCCTTTGTCTTTGATTGATTGCATGAGCGACTTGAATGAGTCTGTTTCGATATCAATGTTTGATCTCACCTGTGCCATTACTACAATCTTGTCTAAGGAAATGTACATAAATTCAGGATTTACAGTTGTCTTTTTCGTTGCCATATAGTTCCCCCTTTTTAAAATTCAGTGAATAGTCGTTAGTGAATAGTCGTTAGTAGATAGTGAATAGCAACACACACCCTTTGCTGGGGTGATTTATCAAGGAATAACTTTACAGAAAAGGTTGAGATACTCAGAAGTCATAACCCGTTTGCCGTCTTTACCACTGTTCACTATATACTATTCACTATTCACTGCCTTTTTAACTATTCACTGCCTTTAATTTCCCCTTGATGTTATTATTAATTGTAGGAAATAAGAAATAATGTGTCAAGATGTTTTCAGCCTTTCTGCAGGGCTGACAGGTGTTCTACACCCTCCGCGTGTCGAGCAAATCAGTTGGGAATGTGTTTTATTAAAATTATTAAATGCACCTACTAATGTTGGATGTTGAAGATTCTCAGGGAGGAATGATTACCGCATAAAATCTTTGCTTTTTGTGTTATTGAGATGCATATAAAATTCCCTCTTTTTGACCTTTCCACAGAAATCAGCAAAAATATAATTATGTCCGTAGGGACACTCTAAAATCTATTCAATTTCATATCCTACCCGCCGTATCTATGCACTATAGCCTTGTAGATAAAAAAAATAAATCCGAGTCCTAAAACTATTTTCACAATAAAACTAACGGTTTTTTTGACTTTAGACGGGACCTCGGACTGATTTTCGTTCTCGTTCTCGTTTTCTTTATTCTCCATGACATTTCCTCACGAATTCGTCTATCTACACAATAACTATGCCTGTCATGTTCATCTAATTTTCTGCAAAGGGAGACATATTGTTATTTGCTTACCCATTTTTCCCCCATCGCTTGCCGGTTATGTACGTGATAACTACTGCTATAATCACTAGTATAAACATGAAGATATACACCAACCAATTTGGCGCCGTAATCTTTACCTCCTTGTAAATGTTTACGTTAATTTCCCGCTCAATCATAAGAGTGGGAAATTATGTCACTTTTAGTGACCGCCCAATACATCAGGAACTGTCATTGTGTCGAGGGTTACGTTGACCGGCAAGTTGAAGATATTATCGGGAGATATCTTCTTGATATTCTTATACTCCACACTCCATTTTCCATTTGCATTCGCTATTTTTACAGGAAAACGTATGTCTGTTGCGAACCACTGATGATATATGTCACTCTTATTACCCTGTTTGACAATAACCTCATATTTCTTAGTCGGATGTCCATCTATAGTTTCTGCACCAATTTCCTTCCTGCTTACTTCACCGAAAATTTTTTCTTCCGTCCATGGCTTCAAGGCGGGTGTCAATTTTGCTTCAATATATGTATTCTCAGCACCATTAATCTGCCAGAATAAACCTTTATCTCCCCTTATAATCGTGTACATAGGGGTACTGCCTCTTTCCACGCGGCACTTGCTGTCCTTTGAATAAAACTTGCCATTTCTCGTTATCTTTCCTTCTTTTGTAACCATGTCTGCCGCAATATCAATTGCAAATACATTTGAAAACGTTGCAATTACGAATAGGAGCACGAACCCTGATGCAAATAAATACTTTTTCATTACCTTCCTCCTGTTTAGTCGGTGAAATATTGTTATTTTTAGAGGTTAACAGATTAGTTTTACCTCCTGTATCCAGTCAGAGATGAAGCCGTAACAGATCCGGCCCAACAAACAGGCAGGTTCTTTTGAAAGACTGCTTATACAATGATTCACTGTTTACACTTTCCGACTGAACCTATTTTGCACGTCTTGCCATTGGTCCAGGTTGCTTGATCAAGGAAAACATTTGTAAGGTTTGCCTTTGACACATCGGCACCCGATAGAGTGGCAAAGCCGAGATTGGTACCAGATAGATTAGCGCCTGACATATTGGCTTTTGTAAGATTTACGTTACCCATCATTGAATTCGATAGGTCTGCTCCGGAAAGATTCGCCGAGGAAAGATCAGCGTATTCCATTTCAAGATTATTCAATTTTGCCCCTGAAAGGTCACACTTCGGGCATTTGTTTGTTTTTTTCAGTGCCTGAACCTGCTTCTCATCAAACCCATAAAGAGTTGTCAAGGAAACAAAAAAACAGAAAACAATCATACCAATAACCAAAATCCCTTTTAAATTGTACATAACCGCTCCTGAAGACTATGCTTCAGATAGCGGCCCGACTATTCTGTATATTTACCTCCAGAGACAATAAACGTCTCTGAACCCGTTTAGATATTCAGTTGTTAGTTTTATCTATATCATAAGTACCCAATAAAAAAACCGCTCCTGAAGACTATGCTTCAGATAGCGGCCCGACTATTCTGTATATTTACCTCCAGAGACAATAAACGTCTCTGAACCCGTTTAGATATTCAGTTGTTAGTTTTATCTATATCATAGAATATTTATATAACCTTCTTGATAGAGAAGTCAAGTTTTTTTAAAGAATTTTGGGAGATTTTTGTATACAACAATAATTAAATAAACAATTTTTTAAAAGGAGATTGAGGATGTTCTTAAATAGTATACAATGATATCCTTTTTTTCTATCAGTAATATGCGAAGTTCGAATGAAAGCCATATACAATTCCGTGAGGCTCCATCTCCCTGAACTGCGGGCAGATTTTCCTTAATATGTTTCTCTTATGAATTTACTTTCTTGCCCAATTTTTTCTCAATTGACTCAATCTTCTGTATGATTCTCCCGCTTTTCCCTTTCCTGATATCAAGCTTTATGGTTGAGTAGACCCTGCTGCAGTCGGGTTCAAGCAGCATATATGACGTGTTTATTATTTTGAATGCTTCTTCAGCAGTTTCAACTTCGAAGATGGTGCCCATGGGCGTCAGTTTGTAGGGTATATTGCTTCGATCGATCATGTCGATGATTCTGCTGACATATTCACTTATACTGTCCCCCTTATCTGTGGGGAACATGGCAAACTCGACAAGGACAGACATTATGCCTCCTGAATTTCAGGGCTAATCCAATCAATTGATTTCGGGGTGACCACATTCCCTCGCCCCTTGAGGGAGAGGGCAGGGTGAGGGGGGATAATCATGTTCCCATTCCACTTATACCTTGCAGCTCTGCTGCGGGGAGGTTCATTGTAACCCTATCTCAATCTCGGATTTTTTGCGAGATTTTTGTTAGCAACTTTTTTCTTGACAGCGGGCTGTTTTTGAGCAGATGCATCGGCTTTTTCCTTTCTTGCTTTGACAGTCTCCATCTCGTTCTTTAATTGAGCCAGATCAGATTTTAATTTATCATTTTCTTTACTGATGCGCTCAAGCTTTGTATTAACAGCTGTAATCTCAGATTTAAAGCTTGCAAAGTCAATACTACTTATTTTCCTGTCGAGGTTAATTATATCTCCCTTTGTAGTCGATATTTGCATTCTCAGAAAAATGGTTGCTGCTCCGACTATAATTATCAGAATAATGACTACAGGCAGAAGAACAGGCAAAAGATGATTTATTTTTGAAGCAAAGCCTTCCTCTTCTATATTTATCTTAGGTTTCAAATGCTCTTCAGGCATTTTAAAGAAATCATCGTCTATTTTTATTTCTTTTTCAGTGTCATCTATTTTCATTGTACCCCGATCCTTTTGAGTATAAATATTTTTTATCAGCTGTTGCACAATATTGCTTTTAATAAGTATTTTCGATAGTGTATAATATCAGAAAAATGTTTAAAGTAAAAGGGTTAATGTCGCAGACTTTATGTAACACAATATAATAATACAGTATTGTTTGTTGTAATATCCTTTTAAAAAGGCGGAAGCTTAATAATGGACAATGAAGACAGGACAAAGGAAGAACTGATACAAGAACTGACTGAAATGAAGAAGCTTGTTGATGTACTCGAGAAGAAAGCCTCCGAACACGAACTTGTTGACAAAGCACTTAAAGACTCAGAGGAACTGCTGAGGTTAATCCTGACACTTTCAACAAACTTTATCATTCTTTCTCCGGACGAAATAGACGATGGAATAAACGACGTGTTAAAGGCAATAGGCAGCTTTGCCGGAGTTGACAGGAGTTATGTTTTTCAATTTGATAAAAACGGAATCGAAATGAATAACACACACGAGTGGTGTGCAAATGGGATATCGCCTATGATAGTTGGTCTTCAGCATATGCCGACAAATGATCTGCCCTGGTTTTGTGAAAAAATAAAGAACTTTGAAGTAATTCATATACCTGACATCACAGAACTTCCCTTCGAAGCAATAGCAGAAAAGAAGGAGTTTATGAGGGAGAGCATCCAATCACTTGTTGCGGTACCGATTGTGTCAGGCTACACAATAATCGGCTTTCTCGGCTTCGACAGCGTCAGCACAAAAAAGAAATGGTCTGAGGACACTATTTCACTTCTTAAAAATGTCGGTGAAATCTTTGCATATGCACTGACAAGAAAGCATATGATGGAGGCGTTGCATGACAGCGAATCGAAGTATAAGACACTTTTTGAACATGCCAACGATGCCATAATGCTGATAAAAGAAAAAAAATATATTGATTGCAACACAAAAACGTTAAAAATATTTGGATGTGCACGTGAACAAATTATCGGACAATCTCCGTCACTGTTTTCACCTGATTTTCAACCGGACGGAAGTGAATCATCGAAAAAGGCCATTGAAAAATTGACTGATGTTTTAAACGGCAGCGCTCAGCATTTTGATTGGAAACACCGCCGTTATGACGGAACTATTTTTGATGCAGAGGTAAGCCTCAACCGGATTGTGTTTGGCGGCGAGACTTTTATACAGGCAATTGTCCGTGATGTGACAGAGCGGAAAATGGCGGAAGAATTGTTCAGAACCCTGGCAAACAGCTCGTCTGCCGGTGTATATATAGTGCAGGACGGCAAGTTTAAATTTGTCAACCCTTGTTTTCAGCAAATTACTGGATATAACGAAAATGAGATTCTGGGCAGGGATTCTCTTACATTTGTAATAGAAGCAGATAGAGAAGCAGTAAAGGATAATGCCTCGAAAATGTTGCAGGGCGGACAATCATCCGCTTTTGAAGTAAGGGTTTTTGCAAAAGCAGAAGAAACCAGATGGATTCTTGTAACGGTTACGTCAATACAATATAAAGGAAAACAGGCAGTTCTCGGAAATTTTATTGATGTAACGGATCGTAAAAAAATGGAGATGTTGTTAAAGGAATCGGAGGAGCGATATCGTATCCTTACCGAGCGATCCCTTGTCGGTGTATATCTGGTTCAGGATAATGTTTTCCGGTATGTGAATCCGGCCTTTGCAAATATACATGGGTATAAGCCCTTTGAAATGATCGGCAAGCTGGGGCCTATGGATTTCATAGTCCCGACTGACCGTGAAAAGGCTGAAGAGAGCATTCGTAAGAGGAGAACCGGTGGAACAGACGGTACCCTTCTCGAACTTGGCATAGTAAGGAAGGACGGTGAAATCAGGAAGGTTGAGATATACGGCTCACGTGCAATATATAACGGCAGGCCGGCAGAACTGGGGACGCTCCTGGATGTAACTGAAAAAAAACAACTGGAAGAACAATTGCATAACATGTCAATGAAGGATGAACTGACGAAGCTTTATAACCGGCGGGGCTTTTTCATCATTTCCGAGCAGCAGATCAAGATTGCAAATCGTACAAAGAATGAGGTGCTCTGTTTTTTTATTGACATTGATGGTATGAAATGGATAAACGATACCCTGGGGCACAAAGAAGGCGATGAAGCGCTTATTATGACTGCAAATATTCTCAGCAAGACTTTTCGTGAAGCTGATATAATCGGGCGTATCGGCGGAGATGAGTTTGCCGTACTTGCAGTAGGCACTAATGAAACATGCTCAGAACTGCTTGTAAGACGTCTGCATGAGCATATTGACAGATATAACATTCAGACCAACAAACCTTACAAGTTATCATTGAGCATTGGCGTAGCGATTTATGATCCTAATAATCCGCAATCTGTTGATGATCTCATGTCAACGGCAGATACGCTTATGTACAAAGAAAAAAAAGAAAAGTATCTGGAACAGGGATTAGCACGATAACTTACCAACTTGCCAATTAGTACTTACAACAATTGACAGATGTAATCAGGGGTTGTATATTTCCTTATTATGTTTGATAAGATGCGCGAATCTATACAATCTGTTTTCGAGCGCGACCCTGCTGCGAGGAATATCTTTGAAATAGTCTTATGTTATCCCGGTTTTCATGCAATTCTATTTTATGGAATCAGCAACTGGTTTTGGGTTCATAAGATGTACCTGCTCGGAAGATTTGTCTCCCATATAGGAAGATTCCTAACCGGTATCGAGATACATCCGGGTGCAAAGATCGGCAGAAAGTTTTTTATTGACCACGGCATGGGTGTGGTTATAGGGGAGACAGCAGAGATAGGCGATAATGTTACCCTGTATCATGGTGTTACGCTTGGAGGCACAACCTGGAAGAAAATAAAGAGACACCCAACCATAGGAAATAATGTAGTCATCGGCGCCGGCGCAAAGGTCCTTGGACCTGTTACAATAGGGGATAATTCAAAGATAGGTGCCAATTCGGTCGTAGTAAATGAAGTACCGCCAAACTCGATTGTGGTAGGTATCCCCGGTAAAGTAGTCTTCAGGGTTGAGGGAGAAAACAGGATCCAGATGGACAGCTCATTCATGCCCGATCCTCAGGCACGGGCTATCAGCTCTCTTATTGAGAGAGTGAAAAGGCTTGAAGAAAAGCTGGGCGGAGAAACAGAGAGGAAGGACGATCAGGTATCTCATGAGCCGGCAAAGCGAGCATAATAATGTACGAAGAAAGATTCTACAGAAATATATCGAAGCCCGGTGATATGCTTTGCTATGAGGTAAAGCTTAATGAAACGGACCTTTTTTGCTGTACAAAAACAGATTTAAAGACCTGCATAGAAGAACGGGTGATTTTTTACCGGCATCAGCTTGAATCATATATCAAATACAGGCCTGAATTTCAGGAAAGTCTGACGCCTGTTGAAACCGATAACTTTGCCCCTGGAATTGTGAGGGAGATGATAGAGGCATCTCAGATCATAGGTGTCGGACCAATGGCTTGTGTGGCCGGTGCAATCGCAGAATATGTGGGTAGAGATATTGCTGCGTTGACGGATGAATATATCGTTGAAAACGGCGGTGATATTTGTCTTAAGACAAACCATGAGAGGGTTATGCTCATATATGCAAAAGATTCGCCTTATAGCGAAAAGATAGGGATCAAGCTGAAAGGAAGGGATACTCCCTATGGAGTCTGCACCTCTTCGGGAACAATAGGGCACTCATTAAGCTTCGGCAATGCTGATGCATCGTGTATTGTAGGAAATTCCTCCCTTTTTGCAGATGGACTTGCAACTTATGTAGGGAATATTGTAAAAAAAAAGGATGATATAGCAGTTGCCATAGAAAAAGGCAAGACATATCCGGGTATAAGCGGTATATTGATTATCCTTGGCGATCATCTTGGCGTCTGGGGCGATCTTGAGATAATAAAAGTATAGAATAATTTCTAAATTCGGCATGAATTACACCTATGCAAGTTTCGGAGTGTGAGAGCCGAGGGGCAATTAATTTAATTGTGAGGTTTGTTATGAAAAAAAGGTTCATTATAAGATTTAAAAGGGAAGCCATTGATAAGCCCGTTGTCTACCGACTGGCTAAAGATTATGATCTGATTTTCAATATCCTCAGGGCAAACCTGTCGCCAAGGGCTGATTCGATGATGGTGCTGGAGATAGAAGGCACAGATGAAAACTTTAATAGAGGCATCAAATACCTGAATGACATGAACCTTGATATGGAACCGATGGAGCAGGATATAAACAGGGATGAGAACATGTGTGTACACTGCGGGGTATGCACGAGTGTATGCACCCCGAATGCATTATCTATAAACAGGGAAAACATGAAGGTTGAATTTGATTATGAAAAGTGTGTGGCATGTGAATTATGCGTAAAGGTTTGCCCGGTAAGGGCAATGAATGTATATTTTGATTAGAGGAAGGCATGAAGAGGGTATATTTCGATAATAATGCAACAACGCCTATACACCCTGAAGTATCTGAATTTGTGGAACCCTTCTGGAAGAAACTGTTCGGCAACCCGTCAAGCCTTCACTGGGCAGGCATGGAAGTCAGGGGGTATTATGACAGGGCGCAGGAGCAGGTTGCAGGATTAATAAGTTCCGAGTCTGATGAAATTGTTTTTACAAGCTGTGGAACAGAAAGCGATAATCATGCTGTCAAAGGCACGGCCTATGCAAAAAAAGATCAGGGACGGCATATTATTACGACAAAAGTTGAACATCCCGGTGTATTGAACGCATGCAGATATCTTGAAACAAAGGGATATGAAGTTACTTACCTGCCTGTTGACGGTCATGGAAGGCTTGAGCCGATAGATGTAAAAAAGGCAATACGGGATGATACCATTCTGGTTTCTGTCATGTATGCGAATAATGAAACGGGAACGTTGTTGCCGATTAAAGAAATCGGTGAAATAGTTCATGAAAAAGGGATCATTTTTCACTCCGATATGGTTCAGGCTATTGGAAAGATAGAAATTGACGTGAATACATTGAATGTAGATCTGGCGAGTTTTTCGGGCCACAAAGTATATGCGCCAAAGGGTGTCGGGGCATTATATATAAAGGAAGGCCTTGATATAGACAATCTTATTCACGGTGGGCACCAGGAGGCCGGCAGAAGGGCGGGCACAGAAAACATGATCGGTATTGCTGCCTTCGGCAAGGCATGTGAATTGATAAAAGAGGAGATGGCAACAGAGAACGGCAAGGTTGAGGCATTGAGAAAGAAGCTGTTAGAAGGCATAACAAACAGCATAGATCATGTAATACTGAATGGACATCCTGGATACAGGCTGCCCAATACTTTAAATATAAGCATTGAGTATGTGGAGGCAGAATCGCTGCTTATTGCCCTTGATTTCAACGGTATTGCCGTTTCCTCCGGTTCTGCCTGTTCTTCAGGTTCGACAGAACCGTCCCACGTGCTTCTTTCTATGGATATACCCCCTGAAGTATGTCAGAGCGCAATCAGGATGAGTCTTGGAAGGGAAAACACCAAAGAAGATGTCGATTATGTTCTTTCCGTTATGCCGGGGGTTGTGGCCAGACTGAGAGAGATGTCGCCGTTTTATAAAAAATAATTGCTCCGACATGCGCCGGGATTGCTGAAGGGGGAATATTTGGGCAACAGGCTGTCAATGGCTCGTACTATTATACAAGACACCAATAGACAAAGGGAATACAATTTGATAGGTTTCTTAAAAGGTAGGTTGTGTGGGTGGTCAGGTCGGTCAAGGCGTGAACGGTCATTATCAGATGGCCAGTTCGTGGGTCAGATGG
>JAPLKB010000031.1 GCA_026388275.1 Pseudomonadota bacterium | reverse complement strand
TTGTACTTTTCGGACAGGGTGTGTAATGTCTGCCGCCGATATACATATTCGTCCCAAATGATTTTCTCTATCTGTCCTTTCCTGGAATGGTTTTGAAATTGCCTGCCACAGGTAACGCACCTATAACGGATTTTATTCTTATATGAACCTTTCTTCTGGGTATTCTTTGATCCGCAATAGGGACAGTTTTTTTACCCATTTTACAGCCCCTTTTATTTTTGATGGGATAAAGCGTTGATAGTATAGCATTTAGGAGCTATTTTCGGCCCTAAAAAATCGTATTAAGCCTAATTCTCTCATTCACTTCAAGCTTTAAGGCCCTCTTGTTAAGCATTTGCCAAGGTCTGATACACAAATCAAAAGGATATCCTTTGGGTGGAATGTGCCTCTTTTTTTTAAAAACAGGGTTCAAGGATTCAAGGGGTAAAAAAAGAGGGTCAATGGCAAACACATTATGGCTCAGTGATTGAGTGGCCAAACGTCCAAACAAAGAGAAAGTCCTCACGTAAAAAAATTGAGTGGAATGCAGTAAGTCTCAAGAAACAAGGAGAAATGCTGAAGAGTAGGAATATAGTAAAAGAAAAAAGAAAAGAGAAGATGAAAAAAGAAGAATGAGGGTCAAGGAACAAAAACATATATATTTATCTGTGATACTTGTGCCTTGAACCTCATTCTTTAGTTTTTATTATCCTCCTGCAAGAAATACCAACACATTGATTTGATCGCCGTCGTTAACGGGATACTCAAGTTCTTGTGGGACTGTAGGCTTGCCGTTGACGTAGATCTCAACATATCCCTTGAGTTTGCCGGGTTTAGCAAATAACTTGCTCTCCATTACCGGGTATGTTTTGGCAGCATCCATAATACAATCTCCCACAGTACTTCCCTGGACCTCAAGCTGCGTCTCGACACCATTGATATAAGGGTGCAACGTCATATTTATGCTCATCGTAAACCTCCGCAGATCCTGCAATCTGGCTTTTTTTGCAGGTCTATCATCATAATTTCCATATCACTGCCGTTTATAAACAGCATACGATCGGTAAGCAGCCTTCCTGTGCCTGAAAGAAGCTTTATTGCTTCTAAAACCTGGAGTGACGCTATCATAGCTGCCGTTGCGCCAAAAATGGGAAATGTCTCTTTTTTGGATAGGTTTCTGGGCAAAAGGCATTCCAGGCAGGGAGTTTTCCCGGGGATTATGGTAGTTACCTCTCCAAGCATCTCACGAACGCCGCCGTGGATCATGGGAATACCTTTTTTAACACAGGCCTCGTTGATGAGGAATCTTGTCTCCATATTATCCATGCAGTCCATGACAAGATCTATACCTTGCAGTAGTTCCGCAATGTTATCGCCCGTTATCTTTACATCTACCGCTTCGACAGCAATCGTGGAATTGATCTTGCGCAGTTTCTGCTCGGCCGATTCCACTTTCCGGCGATTGACGTCCTCCTCCCAGTGGAGGATCTGCCTGTTCAGATTTGTAACATCAACGGAATCACAATCAACTATCGTGAGGTGCCCTATACCGGCTGTCGAGAGGTAAATAGCCACAGGTGAGCCTAGGCCTCCAACCCCAGCAATGAGAACATGGGCTTGTTTCAACTGTCTTTGCCCATCCTCTCCAAAATCAGGCATGATAATCTGTCTGCCATAGCGGAGAAGTTCGTGCTCGCTCAGTTCTATAGGTTTTTTTATACTGTCATCAGCCATATCTGCCCTTCTTCGTGAAAGATAGCTTTTACTTACGATAATTTACCAGATAAGCGACTGATTATCAATACCCGATATTAGTTTCCGTCCGGAAAGGGTCCTTTTCCGCCCCGACAGCGTCAATCTGCGGTCTTGCTTGTGCGACGTACATGTTGTACGTCTCCGCGTAATCCCTTGATTTCCCCTCGGTCTCTGCCTCGGGGTGATTCGTTGCCTTGCCGGAACGAAAAAAACCTCCTTTCCGATTCGGAAACCGATAGTGTCACATCCGGGGTTTCCGGATGGACGCTAATTAATCGAACGATAGTTGCAAGTTGGGTAGTAAAGAGAGTAAAATAGAGGTGTACAAAATAAAACAGAAGAATACAAGGGTTCTTTATTATGAACGTTGCATACAGATTCTCATCACCCCAGGGCGATATTGTTGCCGATGATAGCATGCTCGAGCGAGCGTTTGCAATCGGCCCATCCGAGTATCATGAATTTATGACCCTTCGGGATTTCTTTGACTGCATCAAGAGGTCCCTACTGCCCGAAAAGGGTTCATCGCTTGTGGATATCCTTGCCCAGGCATGGCAGCGCCCTGTGAAGGGCGAGGATATCGAAGAGATTGTAATCCGTTATGAGAAGTATGGGACGCTCTATCAGATCTGCAGTATAGATGTATCTGCGGGTGGAAGTTCTATAAGGATATGCGTGAGCGCGGCGTTATCGGAGCCGGCGAAGCAAACTCTGGAGCGTGAGTACGAGCTGTTGGCTCAGCTTGAGAAGAAATACGATTTTGGTTATCTTCCCCGTGTCTACAAAAAGGACCAGATCAGGGTCAATAGATCGGATCAGGTGGAGACCTTCCTTGTGGTTCTCATGGAATGGTTTGAGGGCTATGAAGAGTGGCACTTCCAGAGGCACGATGGTTCGACGCGGGCCTTCCTGTGGGATATGAGAGGAGGGTATCGCTTCCTCACAAAGATACAAACATTAGATATGGTGTATCAGGCTTCGCGTATCCTTACGCTCTATTACGACCTTGAGTCGACAAGGTGCATCACTCCCTGGCATCACGGGGGAGGTGATTTCATTGTCACGACGTCGGATGCGGGTGTTGACGTAAAACTGATCACGGCTCGAGGTTATGAGCCCATACACCCCTCAAGTGAGAAGAAGGTCTTGCAATCGCTTTGCGATTTTTGCATCCAGACCATAACAAAAATGCGTCTCGACAAATGGGAGGGAATGGGTGATAGCACATGGGCAGATCGTTTTATCCTTGAGGAGGCCCTGAAAGGTTTTTTCGAAGGCTTGAGGATCAAAGAGGCGCGGGGCGAGATGAGCGGTTTTTCGGTTGCAGACGTTCTTAAAGAACTGCAATCGTTTGGTGCCAACCAGATAGAGTCACTCGTCAAGATGCAACTTGTCGAGATCAAACAGTGTGACTCATCCGATTACAGAACTGTTCTCAGGCATCTTGACAAGCACAATGCGGAGATCGGTATTGCCATCAAATGTTTGCAGGCTGATGTTGTCAGGGCGTGATGCAACTATGCCTCAAGTAGATTCCACCACTCGATCCAATTGCCGTCCCTTCCGAATCTAACGCCTGCTTTTTCCTCTATCGATCTTATCCAATCGCCCAAACAGGACGCGTGGTGGATGATTAACGGTATGCTGTGCTCGGGGAGTACATCCTTGAAGAGGCCATACATATACATATTCATGTTCATTTCTGACAGGGTCTCTTCGTCATCCCATGGGGTAGGGTGAATAAATCCGTGAACTGCTCCTTCGTTAGGCCAGTACAACAATGTATCTCTGTAGCGGGCCTTGAGATCCCTTAGTATCCTGGCACAGGCGAGGTTGTCCTGAACATTGATGCCTTTGTTTAGATAGGTGAGTATCCTATCACTAAACGACTCAAAGCCAATAGAGGAAAACATGATGCTCATTCTTTTGCTCTGAGCGACCTTCAGAGCCTCCTCAAGCTCGTCTGAATGAGTATTGATATCGTCAACCCTACATACCAGATTGACCTGCGACAAATGAATGTTTTCTCTCTCTGCGAGTAGGAACAAATGCCTGAGCGAACGAATTGGATATTCATCAATCAATTCGAAGTGCACCTTCCTTGCTCCGGCATCGGGCAGGGCGTGAAGCTGGCTGATGAGTACCTTCTCTTCGACCTGTCCATGAAACCCCTTGTCCCGCGCGACGTCGCAAAATACGCAGCCCCTGCTGGCAAACGATGTCTCGACCAGCCGGTCTTTGAGTATTGAGGGAGGCGGAAGGGCCACGGTACCCTGGCGGTTTGCATATTGGCAACCAATCGCCTGTAACACTTGCGGGAGGCGGATATCCATTTGATACAAGGAGTCGGAGAAGACATAGAGGTTTGACCAGTCAACCTCAAGATCAATATTTTTCGTCCATGGGAGTTCAATACATCCCTTTGCTTTTAACTGGTCCTCGGTGAGGAGGTCTATGGGCCCCTGAATGGCAAGGTCAACACAGTGTTTCAGACCCTTGAAGCGGTGAGGAAAGACATCCTGGCCATCTTCTCCATAATAGTCGGCCCGGGCCTGCGGACCTCCCAGTATGTTGCGGAAGCCTCGTTGCTTCAGCTCTTCCGCTAATGCCACCAGATCCTTTCTGCCGCAAAGATGGGAGAACGTAGCAACTCTCGCTTGGTCGTGATAGTGTTCTTCAACGAACCGAAATAATGCTTCAGCGTCAAACTCCCTCAGTATGCCTACTACAATCGATGGGATGCCGAGCCGGTGAGTGAAAAAGGTTGCAGCAGCCTGGGCTCCTAAGATACCGTGAGGTTCGCCCGTGTGGTGGGTAAAGATGATCATGTTTGTAACACCTTCTCTCTCGTCAAAGTGACGTTCGCCTTGAAATCCTCAAAATATGTGGAAGTCATGCAAACGCTGTAGTAAATCTCGTCTCATACAAAGTGAAAGGGGGCAACGCTATTCTGACCCAGATCGGGAATGCCCGTCGTGAGTCAACCGGCAATCTCTCAGATTTTGTTGTTATCCGATTCGACCGCTTCAGTCGGGTGAAGATAGATATTCAGGTTATCCTGGTTCATCATTCCGACTGACCTCCTGGGTGAAATATCGGGGCATGTCACACATCAAGAAGCGTGCAAACCCGACAACTTGCTCCCGTTACGCCGGAACCGCGTTCCGTCCGGTGGTGCTATGACATATACATTCAAAACTACTTTCCTGTCAAGGGGAAAATGCACAGGAGTTACCTGAGATTTTCGCCGAAATAGCTTTCGTTGAACGCTTCTGGGCCAAGGCACTTTCGTAAGTATTTGAAATGCTTTGAGCACAATTCCGGCTGAAAAACCGGCACGGCTCAAATACGGGGGGGATGGGTTGCAACCTTGGCTTGATTTCTTTATAATTTTTAGGTATATTTGCAAAAGAATAGGGCACGGTTACAATATATAGATCTTGAGAATTTTTACAAAACATTTTCTATCAAGGAGACAGATATTATGTTGGATATAAAGCTGAAAAAAGGGAAACTGTCCTCCACTCTGTGGAACAGCTCAAGCGGCTATTATTCGAAAATACCAGGTATTGATCTTACCTGTATCAGTGCGCGATGGGAGCATTGGAAAGAAAGTCCTGACAGTGTTGTCTATCTTGTGAGAAAGGAGAACAAAACTGTTGGCTGGATTATTTACAACAAAGCTACAAGTGCTATTGAAGAGATATTTGTAAATCCCGACAAGGATCAGCCGATGATTCGAACGCAGGCCATTGACGCACTCATTACAAGAGAAAGTCTTGTGTCTGCCGAGATACTGGAGGATGACAGGGAGAAATTTGACTGGCTGGTGAAATATGGTTTTCGTCCTACCAGGAAAATAAGAGCCTGCGGCTGCTCTTTGGTTAAAATGGAATTAAGTACGTCGGTCTTTTTTCGGCAACTGAGAGAGTATAAACCTTTAAAGGCGTATCGTAAGAAAGAAAAGGTAGTCATTGAAGAGGTTGCAAAGAGTCAGACTGAAGCAGACATAAAGGCAGCACTCCAGCGTTTGCTGGACAGGCTTGGAGGCATAAGGAAATACGTAAAGCCGGGACAGACAGTGGTCCTCAAGCCGAACGTGGTGGCTGACCACGGTATGACGGGAGGTACGTATCACGGCGGAGTGGTCACCGATATTCGTATCTTGAAGGGCCTCATCGAGCTTCTACTGCCCACTGCGGGAAAAGTGATTGTGGCCGAGGGATCATCCATCAACCGGAGTGCCACCGGCAAGATGTTTGAGGTCTATGGCTATCCCAAACTGATCGATTTGGACCCCGGCAAGGTGAGCCTCGTTGATCTGAACGCCGATCAGCTTGTGGAAAAATTGGTCCCGGCAGGAAAACGGATGAAGTCCCGAAAGGTTCCACGAACAGTCGAAGAAGCTGATGTCCTCATAAGTCTCC
This sequence comes from Pseudomonadota bacterium, assembly GCA_026388275.1. Lineage (NCBI taxonomy): Bacteria > Pseudomonadati > Pseudomonadota > Pseudomonadota bacterium. The sequence goes on along the minus strand of JAPLKB010000031.1, from coordinate 40,569 downwards.
CGGTCATGAAGATACATTTTGCGGCGGGCGTCTCTCTAGGAATCAAAAATCTTCAGGGGGTCATGCCGCCCCTGGAGAAGTATATGACCCATTTTTTCGGACTCTGGCAGAATCTTGTCAACATTCATCATGTTGTTAAGCCCGATCTTACTATAATTGACGGCATTGTGGGACAAGAGGATTTCGGACCTGTAATGGGTAACCCTAAAACGATGAATCTCTTGATAGGAGGAGAGAATCCGGTTGCTGTAGATGCTGTTACCATGAGGGTTATGGGCCTTAAGCCTCATATGTCTCCCCCGGTATTGCTGGCATATCTGCAGGGATTGGGTCCTATAGAATCTGAGAAGATCGAAGTGCTCGGTACCCCCATTGATAAGGTAGCCAGTACATTTAAGCAGCCCGTGATTAATCTGGAGAATGGCAAAGACTTTAGAATCTATGCGGAAAATGCCTGTTCCGGCTGTAGAGGTTACCTGCACTTCGTTCTCGAAAAATTGCGAAGGCCCGATCCGGCTGACCCCAGCAGATTATTGATCAATCGTCCCTTCGAACCGAAGGTCAATATTTTTCTCGGTCCCCATGACGGAGCCGATGCGAATCCCGGAGAAACTAATATATTCATGGGAATATGCCAACTCCATCATGCTGAAAAAGGCGCATCACTGGTTGGTTGCCCACCCCATGCAGAGGTGATCATGAATGGCATATTCCGGCTCTTTCCCGATGTCGCGAGGCCCAAGTATGCCGATGAGACAGAGGAGGCAAAGCTGGAGAAGATGCTGAAAGAGTCTCTGGAAACTCTTGTGTAAAGCATCGTGGTATACTCGTTTTAGCTTGAAGCTCATATATAAACAATAACAAGAAAGCGTGGGCTGAAAATAAAGTCTCCAAGGGGAGGTACAGGATGCCCACGAACAAGTTAGAGAGGTATCCGGTTTACTAATTAGGGAAACCCTATTTCATAAAAAACCGCCGTCCATCGGGACGGCGGTTTTTTTGCAAGTGATACTTAATTGCTGTTTTTATAAGTGATCTGGTCAGGTATTGCACAAGTCAGCAGGAAAACACTCATAGGATCCTGCTGCACCCTCAACCCCTGCCGGAGACGCCTTAGATATTCTGCACAGAAGGGCCTTCATCTCTGTGTAACCTGTTACAGGGTCGCGCGGCTCAAGTTCGGTCAGGAAATTTGCATTTGCTTTATCCCAACCGTGCGGGACGCTCAGTACACCACGAACCAGTTTATTGGTGGTACTTGCCTTCATCTGAATCTTACCCTTCGGTGTCTCTATGTTCATCATATCGCCGTCGGCGATGCCGTACTGAGCTGCCGTCTCGGGATGAATCTCGGCCAGAGGCTCAGGCGCAGTCTTATGGACGTAAGGTATTCCCCTAAGCTGGGTATGCGTATACTCCGGAATCCTTGCCCCTGTTGTCAGGATAACCGGGTACTTCTTGAACATCTCCGGTGAGCTTACCGGGCTCTTGCTCGGCTCAACAGGGCGAGGCAGCGGGTCGTAGCCGTTTTCCTCCAATGTCTGGGAGAACAGCTCAATCTTACCTGACGGCGTATTGTACCGCTTCTGCTGCACATACTTCATTTCCGTGTAATACGCACCTTCCGGATGATCCTTGGTCAGTTGCTCTCTGGTCAGTCCGCTCGGTTTCAGGAAGAAGTCGATGATCTCCTCCTCAGTATTCCAGGGGAAGAACTCTCCGTAGCCCATTCTCCTGGCTATCTCGGTCCAGATCTTCCAATCCGGCCAGCATTCGCCGATCGGATTTATTACCTTCTTGCGCACCATTGCGTAGGGGATACAGTTTGTGACGCCGTAGACATAACCAACGCCGCTCTTCTCAAGGAATGAACAGGCGGGCAGGACTATATCTGCCAGTTTAGCAGTTTCCGTCATAAACAACTCTGATACCACCACAAATTCGAGGGCCTTGATCGCCTCCCGGATGCGCTCGGAATCGGGCAGCGTTACAGCCGGGTTTCCGCCGGTGCAGATCATGGCCTTGATGGGATATGGTTTGCCTTTCAACACTGCATCTGCAAAGAGCATCTGCTGGCCGTATGGAGATGTCCTTCCCCAGAAGCGGCGGAAAAGCGGATGTTCTTCAGTGCCGATCGGATCGCTGATTTCGGTTACCCTCATGTCACCAAGACGAATAAAGGGGATATTTACCCACCCGCCCGGGACATCAATATTGCCTGTTATGGCCTGTATGATGGCCTGAACCCGGTTGCCCTGGAAACCATTTATATGCTGGTCTATCGAACATGTACCGGGTACTAAGGAAGCAGGTTTGACCATGGCAAAGAGACGTGCTATTCTCCTGATGTCGTCAGCTGGCACCCAGGTGATCTCGGACATCTTTTCAGGCGTGTACTGTTTTACATGCTCAGCCAGTTTGTCAAAACCAATGCAGAATTTCCCGACAAACTCTTTGTCATAAAGTTCTTCCCCTATGATCACGTTCAGCATACCGAGGCAGAGCGCCGTGTCTGTGCCGGGCCTGATCTGGATATGAATTCCTCTCTCTGCCATGGGGATCTTTTTCGGATCAACGATTATGACGTGCTTGAGGGTCCCGGCGTCCATGGCTTTGTAGATCTTCCGGCCCACAGTTACTCTGGAATTGTCCATGTTTTGGCCGAAGACGATGATGCACTTAGCGTTCCAGGGTTCTTCGATGGGATATCCCCCAAAGGTCATCTGACGGGCCATGATGCGTGATCGGAAGCAATTGCCCTCAACTGATAACAGGTTGGGTGTTCCGTAGACTCCACGGAATCTCTGTGCATAAGCTGCGAGTTCGATATTCTCTGTTCCAAGGGAACCTGTGTAGACAGCGAGCGCCTTGGCGCCGTACTTGTCCTTTATCTCCTGAAACTTCTGTGCTATTGTGTCTATGGCCCAATCCCAGGAAACACGTTCCCACCCGCCGTCAGTCTTCTTCTTCATGGGATAGGTAAGCCTATCCTTTGAATTCACCCACTCAGGCAGTGCGGCGCCACGAGGGCACAGCTCGCCGAGGCTGATAGGATGCTCCTTCATGCCCTCGACCTTGACCAGTTTGCCGTCTTCCACATAGGCATTTATTCCACAACTGTTGATACACATGATACAGTCTGATTTAATTATTTCTGTCGCCATAATACCGTACCTCCTTGTTTAGCATTTCTTCCTTCTCCGTAGAGAAGATTCAGTCCCTCTGTTTAAACTCGTCCCCGAAGAGGCTTGTCTATCCCTCCTCTGTGGCAGAATGTGAATGTTCAGGGAATGCGAGCCCTTCGGTTAAAAAGAATGCTGCCTGTAAATACGATGTGGGGCAGAGCGGAAAACATTCTTTGCATTTCCAGCATTCTTTGGATGCTATCTCTGTGATGAAGTTTATCTCCCGTTTTGGTCCCTGATCAGCGAATGCAAGGGCGTTCTTCTTCTTAACTTCAGTACAGTATCTTACGCATAGACCGCAAAGAATGCAGAATGAAGGCTCTTTTTCAAAAAGGTTTGCGTTTGCTCCATATTCTTCCGCTAAATTCTGCAATTCCGGAGCGCCTGGGGCATGAGCCAACAGCAGTTCCAAGATCATTTTGCGAATTTCATCTACAGTCTCTGTTCTTGTTTTTACTATCAGATTTTTTTCTACCGGGTAAAGGCAGGATGCAACCAGATTTTTCCTGCCCTGAGATTCTATTTCTACTGTGCAAATTCGGCATGCCCCGTAAGGTTCCAATTTTTCATAGTGACAAAGTGTCGGAATTTTTATCCCGGCGCTTTTTGCTGCCTCAAGAATGGTCATCCCATCCTTTGCCTTAATATCTATTCCATCAATCTGTAAACTTATTTCACTCATCTTTCTTACCCCCTCTAACTATTGTTCTTGCTTCTTCAGGAATAGGGGGCGGAACCGGAACTCCTGAAATTTTCGTGACTGCGCGGAATTTTGGAGGACAGACCTCAAAACACGTTCCGCACTTTGTGCATTTATCCTGATTAATTATATGTATCAAATTTTTGCCGCCTGAAATCGCATCTGCAGGACACTTCTTCAAGCATGTCATACAGGCATTGCACTTCGCCGGGTCAATATAGTAAGCGATCAGTTCCTTGCATGAAAGAGCCGGACACCGTTTGTCCTTTATGTGCGCATCATACTCATCTCTGAAGTAACGCAGTGTACTCAAAACCGGGCTGGGAGCAGTCTTCCCCAGTGCGCACAAAGAGGCCGCGCTGGTTGTTTTGCATAATCTTTCCAAAATCTCTATGTCGCTCTCTTTTCCCTTTCCTTCTGTGATGTTGGTGAGAATCTTAAGCATCTGTCTGATGCCCTCGCGGCACGGGACACATTTTCCGCATGATTCTTCAGTCAGAAAATGCAGAAAATATTTGGCAACATCAACCATACAGGTGTCTTCATCCATTACGATCATGCCGCCTGAACCCATTATTGCGCCGACTTTTGCCAGCTCGTCAAAGTCTACTGCAATGTCCAGCTGTTCTTCAGGTATACAACCTCCTGATGGACCGCCTGTTTGTACTGCCTTGAATTTCTTGCCGCCGGGGACACCACCGCCTATTTTATAGATAATATCTCGCAGCGTTATGCCCATGGGGACTTCTACAAGGCCGGTATTGTTCACCTTGCCGACTAAGGAAAATATCTTGGTGCCTTTACTCTTGCCTGTGCCGACTGAAGCAAAAGAATCAGCCCCTTTGTTAATGATTAAAGGAACATTAGCCCATGTTTCCACATTATTTATATTTGTCGGTTTGTCCCAGAGGCCTTTTACAGCCGGATATGGCGGCCTTGCTTTCGGCTCACCCGGCTTGCCCTCAAGCGATCTGAGCAAAGCAGTTTCCTCGCCGCAAACGAATGCGCCAGCTCCCTGCTGTACTTCAACGTTGAAATCGAATCCTGAGCCGAGAATATTTTTTCCGAGTAGACCATATTCCTGAGCCTTCTTGATGGCGATAGTGACATTCTCCACTGCCAGGGGGTATTCCTGTCTGACGTATATATAACCCTGATGCGCGCCAATAGCATAGGCTCCGATGGTCAAGCCTTCAATAATTGAGTGAGGGTTGCCTTCAAGGATAGCTCTATCCATAAATGCCCCAGGGTCTCCCTCATCGGCGTTGACAACAACATATTTTGTCTCATCAATACTTCTGCGGGCAAAATCCCATTTAGTCCCTGTAGAAAATCCGGCGCCTCCCCTTCCTCTTAAGCCGGAGCTTTTCACCAGATCTATCACTTTTTCCGGAGTCGACTCAAAAAAGGCTTTAGCCAGTGCGGAATAACCGCCGACTGCGATATAATCGTCAATGCTCTTCGGATCAATCTTAATATTATTGCCGATAATTAGACGCATCTGATTCTTATAGAATGGTATCTCAGATTCATGGACTGCTTTCTCACCGGTGCCGGAATCAACATAAAGCAGTCTGTCGATAACCTTCCTGCCGATGATAGTCTGAGAAATAATCTCTTCTGCATCGCCCGGCTGCACCTGAAGATAACATATTTCCTCAGGATATATCACAATGACAGGACCTCTCTCACAGAAGCCCGGACATCCTGTTTCTCTGACATCTACAATATCTACCTTAGTTTCCAGTTCCCGTTTTTTTATCTCCTCTTTAAAAGCAGCAACTACTTTTTGAGCTCCGAGAGCAAGACAACCTGTTCCAGTACATACGGCAATGCATGGTTTATTTGGATTTCTTTTTGATAAGATGCCCTTTCTGAATTCTTCTAATTCAGCTGGCGAATTTATCTTTGTCATAATTTTCCCTTATTCGTAGTTTTTCAACACATCTTCCGACTTAGCCGGCACCATTTTGCCGTGATATTCTCCATCAATTACCATTACCGGCCCTAAAGAACAGCATCCGACACAATTAACAGTCTTCAGGCTGAATTTTAAATCCGAACTTGTTTCGCCGGGTTTAATTCCGGTCAGATCCTGAACTGTGTCAAGGACACGCGGCGCACCGCGCACATGACAGGCAGTGCCCATACATACATGAATTTCATGACGCCCTTTTGGAACTAAACTAAAGGCCTTATAGAAGGTAACTATATGCCGTATCCGGTTCAAAGGCACTTCTAATTTCTCGCTAACCTTTTCCAGCACTTCGCCAGGAAGCCAGCGATTTTCACGCTGAATCTCCAGCAATGCCTGGATTACCGAACTGGGATTACCTTTATATTTGTCGATGATCTGATCAATTTTACCGTTATCCATATTCCTTCCTAACCTCCGTCTTTCCCCTAAGCCCGTGCCTGCTCTTTCATTTTAAACGGGAGCAGAACTTTCTGGTTTTCATCAATTCTTACTAAACCTTGCCTCACTGAGTTGCTGAGGTGTCTTGCCACATCAGTTGAATTCAGGCCGAGAGACTTAGAAATTTCTCCACTTGAGAGTGGTTTTTCCTGAAGGAGTAACATAATTTCACTTACAGCCAGTTTATCAACAATCATTTCCTGGAATATCCTGTCTACCTCATCACTGGCAAAAAATTTGTTATATTCTTCAACTGTATTAAAAGGTACTCTCAGTCTCTCCCTTTCCACAAGCTTAATATAGGGAAGTATATTCTTAACAGCTTCCAGTTTGAACTTAAGCACACTTTCGTCCATTCCTTCACCTTTACCAAGAGGTCCTAATTCCTTTATTTTTTTGGCAACGTCGTTCATAACTTCGGCGAATCTGATTCCTTCAGAGGCAGATACCCATTCAAGCCTTAACCTTTCCGGGTTCAACCCTATGTGTTTCAGCAATTTTTTGAGCAGAAGCATCATACCGAGTGCATGATAATTGCCTTCGGTTGTATAATGGCATTCGCCAGGCCAACACCCGCCGACATACACTCCGTCTGCTCCGTTTGATAAAGCCCGGAATATAAATGCAGGATCAACTCTGCCGGTGCACATGACTCGGATAAGTCTGATATCAGGCGTATATTGCAGTCTGGAAACTCCAGCCAGGTCAGCGGCGCCGTATCCTCACCAAAAGCACAAAAAACCTAAAATCCTTGGTTTAAACTCAAATCCTGTATCCATTCTTATCTCCTACTAATTCAGTAACCCCTGCTTAGTTTATGAGCAAACTTTACATAAGGGCTGGAATCGCTTCATCAATCTGGTGGAAAAGCTCTTCATCGGTAAAATGTTTCAGAGAAATTGCCCCTGTTGGGCACTTCTGATTACAAAGACCGTCTCCTTTACAGAGAATAGGGTTAACCCTGGCTTTTCTGCCCTGCTGTGTTTCATAAAAGTCTATAGCGCCATATTTACAAACTGAAATACAAGCCCCGCAGGTTACACAATCACTTTCTTTCACCTCGCAAACAGCTCCTGATGCTGTGACCTGATCCTTTGAAAGGATCGTTACAGCCCGGCCGGCTGCTCCATAAGCCTGACTGATCGCTTCAGGTATATGCTTGGGATAGTGCGCAGTCCCGCAGAGGAAAACACCATCTGCGGCAAAATCAACAGGTCTTAATTTGACATGGGCTTCCTGGAAAAAACCATCCTGGTTTAAAGATACTTTGAAAAATGCTGCCATTTTCTTGTTTCCTTCAGAAGGAATAACGGCTGCAGCCAGAGCAACTGAATCTGCGTCTATAGCAAGTTTCTTACCTAAAACAGGATGTGTTACCGTAACCCTCAGAATTTTTTTGCCGCTCTCAACAGCAGCTTCGACCTGGGGCTTATCATCCGCCTCATAGCGGACGAACCTTACGCCTTTATCTGCCGCTTCCCAGTAATATTCCTCTCTGAACCCGTAGGTTCTCATATCTCTGTAGAGGATATATATATCCATTCCGGGGTTCATTTTTTTCAGTTTCAAAGCATTTTTTATAGACTCGCTGCAGCATATCCTGCTGCAGTAGTTTCTGTCTTCATTTCTGCAGCCCACACACTGTATCATCACCGTACACTCGGAGTTAATAAGCCTTTCGTCTCCATTCGTGATTTTTTCTTCCAGTTCCAACTGAGTCATAACCCTGTCATCTTTCCCGTAAAGGTACTCGGTTGGTTTATATTCTTCAGCACCTGTAGCAACAACGGCTACCCCGTGGTGTATCTCCTTGTCCATTCCTTCGGACGTTATTCTGGTTATAAAATTTCCTACGTAACCGGAAACATCTTTAATGGTACAATCGGTAAATACATGAAGCGATGGGTGCCTGTAAACTTTGTGAATAAGATCTTGTAAATACTCCTGGACATCCTGACCTTCAAGCGTGTAGTGAATCCTTCGAGCCATTCCACCCAGATCCTTATCTTTTTCCAGTAGGAAAACCTCAAATCCCTGTTCGGCTATGCTCAGGGCGCTGGTCATGCCTGCCACGCCTCCTCCGACCACCAGGGCTCTTTTGTCAACCGGCAGCTCATATTCCTGTAACGGCTCCAAATAGCAGGCCCGTGCTACAGACATCCGGACGATATCCTTTGCTTTTTTGGTGGCAACTTCCTTTTCACGGGAATGGACCCAGGAACAATGTTCCCTGATATTAGCCATTTCATAGTAATATTGATTTATTCCGCCTTCACGTACAGTGTCTCGAAACAACGGTTCATGCGTTCTGGGGGTGCAAGCTGCAACAACAACACGGTTGAGTCCCTTTTCCTTGATCGTATTAGATATCTGCCGGGCAGTATCGGTAGAACATGCAAACAGGGCTTCCTGAGCGTGGGCAACATTATCTAAGGTCAGAGCGTATTCGACTACCGAGGGAACATTGACAACTCTTCCAATATTAGCTCCGCAGTGACATACAAAAACCCCGACTTTCAGTTCCTCTTCCGAGACATCCCTTTCCGCTGGATATTCCCTTGTTTTTGCAAGTTGTCCACGCCTTGCGGCAAGAAGTTGACTGCAAAGGGCATCCGCCCCGCTGGCTGTCACAACCGACTCCGGGATATCTATCGGACCCTGGAAGGCTCCGCTTATAAAAACTCCCGGACGGGAGGTCTCCATAGGATTAAAAGGATTAATTTTACAGAATCCCTGAGGACCGAGTTCGACACCGAATTTATTCGCCAGTTCTTCAGCATCACCGGGAGGGTTTAACCCAACCGACAACACTACCATATCGAATTCTTCTTCTTTAACTCCATTATCAAAAGTAGAGTATCTTATAGTTACATTCTTGCTTTCCGGGATCTCTTTTCCTATTGATACATAGCTTCTTATAAACTTGATTCCGGGAAGGTCTTCCGCTCTCTGGTAGAATCGTTCAAAATCCTTTCCATAGGAACGGATATCATTGTGGAATATTGTACACTCAGCATCGGCATCATGGTCTTTTGTCAAAATCACTTGCTTCTGGGTGTAAGCACAGCATACAGCTGAACAATATCTGTTGCCGCCTTCAATAACCTGTCTGGAGCCCACACATTGAATCCAGGCTATTTTATGCGGATGCCTCCCGTCAGAAGGGCGTCTTATCTCACCTTCATATGGCCCGGTAGCGCACAATATCCGTTCAAAGTCGAGGCTTGTTACCACATTCTCCATCTTACCATAACCGTAGTCGCCTCTTAACTTAGGGTCAAAGGCATCAAAACCCGGCGACAGGACTATCGCCCCTACCTCTATTTCTACTCTTTCCGGCTTTTGATAAAGATTTATTGCCTTATTCTTACAGACACCTGCACAGATAGTACATCTCCCGTTCTGAAGGAAGGAGCACTTTTCAGGATCTATATAAGTGACAAGGGGAACTGCCTGAGAAAAATATATATGAACGGCTTTATTTAAAGACAGGTTCTGATTATATTCATCCTTGACATTGATCGGGCAGAATTCTACACAGGTACCGCAACCCGTACATTTCTCTTCTTCAATATATCTGGGTTTTTTATTCAGGGTCACTTTGAATTCGCCTGCTTCTCCCTCTATCCTGTCAACCTCAGTATAGGTCAAAATTTCTATGTTGGGATGTCTATGACATTCAATAAACTTAGGAGATTCAATACACATGGAACAGTCATTGGTCGGGAAGGTTTTGTCAAGCTGAGCCATGTGGCCGCCAATAGCAGGCGACTTGTCAACCAGGTAGACCTTAAAACCCGCCGAGGCAAGATCAAGAGAGGCTTGAATGCCGCTGATCCCTCCCCCGACAACCATAACATCTCCGACATTATTGTCTGCAAGACTTTTACAAAACTGCTCAATCTGTTCTTTTTCCACTATTTCTTTCTCCACTTCTTTATGCCCTCATCAGATTTTTAAAACGTCTCAAATTACTTCCTGAATAATCTCTGTAATATCCTTAATCTCTATATTATCAGCATGATTCATAACTAACCTGCTGTCCTCAAGAGCGGTGATACAATAAGGACAGGCAGTGACCAGTTCTTCAGCCCCAAGTTCAAGAGCCTGATCCACTCTGAGGTTGGAGAATCTTTCATGCTTTTCGGTTTCCATCCAAATCCTGCCTCCTCCCATTCCGCAGCACATACTATCCTGCCGGGATTCAGTCATCTCAACCAGTTCCAAACCGGGTATATTCTTTAAAACCTCCCGCGGTTCATCATATACGCCATTATGCCTGCCGAGGTAACAGGGGTCATGATAAGTGATTTTCTTTCCGTATTCCTTGATGATTTCAAGCTTTCCTTCATTGATAAGCTCATATATGTACTGGGATATATGTACTACTTTAAAGTTTACATTGAATTCGGGATATTCGTTTTTAAAGGTATGATAACAATGGGGAGAAGAAACAACGATTTTCTTTACTCCATTTTCGATAAAAGTTTTGCTGTTTTCCTTAACCAGGCGTTTGAACACTTCCTCGTTGCCGGTTTTGCGAATACTTTCTCCGCAGCAATTCTCCTTTTCACCCAGTACCCCGAAGTCTACTCCTGCCTTATTCAGTATTCTGGCTGTGGCTTTTGCTACACTCTTTAATCTCGGGTCATAACTTGCGTAACAGCATGGGAAATATAAAACATCCATCCCTTCCACAAAAGGCTTAACATTGAGACCTTCTGCCCAAGCTGCCCTGATTTTACGGTCTTCATTGAAGGGATTGCCTTGTGCAGTAAGACCTGAGCTTACAGCCCGGACAGGCTTGACAGCGGCAGGAAAAATACCGTATCCTGTAGCCATCCTGCGCAAAGATACCATATCATTTATCTGTCTTACATCTCTCGGACATTGTTGAGTGCACTTTCCACAAGTTGAGCAACGCCATATTTCCTCACGTTCCACCTCAGTCAAACCGAGTGAAGCCTCCTGGATAAGCTTGCGCATACTGAATTTTCTCACCCTGTTCCAGGGACACACCGTATCGCATTTTCCGCACTGATAGCAGTATTTGACGGCATCTCCACCGCCCTGATTTATCTCATCAATTACTTCTTTGAAGGGGGCTACTGTTTCCATTATCTTCCTTAATCCTCTTTTTTTGCGTTAATGGTCTATTCTTTTGACACCCGGGCAGCAGTATCCATTATCTTCTTCAGTCCATACTTTCTTATCAAGGATTTTAATCCTATCTCTATTTCATCGCCTTTTACTTTTACTTCTTTTACTTCTTTTTCCTCTTCTTCCCTTTCTTCATAAGTTAATGCGCCAAAGGTGCATGCATCTACGCACATAGGTTTTTCCAGAGGCGGTTCACTGTCACACATATCGCATTTGAGAGGGAGACCGGAATCGGGATCTTTGAATGCGTCTCTTGAGGGACAGGAAGCCGGGCAGAAGGTACATTCGCTGTATTCCTTGCCGTCGATCACATAAATATTTCTCCCGTTACATTCTGCTTCAGTATATTCGCCCGCACGTATAGGCACAAAGATATCTTGCATTTCATCCATAACTACCATGATCCGGGAACGTGCAATATTAATCGAGCTGTATCTGGGTATGGCGTGGAAGGCAGAGCATGCTATCTCACAGGCCTTGCAGCCCACGCATTTCTTTGTATCTACTTTTATATTTCTTACTATTCTTGTTCTTTTAACATTGTTCTCCACGGTGATGCCCCCTTCCTTTATTCCTTCTCTTTCTTGGCCCTGGGATCATTGAGGGCGGTAGCTTCATTGCCGGTTAAAACGCCCCTCTTGATCAAATCTTCGGCCACATAGCCCAAGCTCAGTCGCTCCAGGTTCTCTTTGGTCGGAATCCCGTCAAAGGTCCAACCTTTGAAGTCATAATATTTGGTCAGCAACTGCTGCTCGTACTCCTCATTCCTGACCGCCCAGTGATCCTCCGGCGGCCTCTCCATGTATCTTCTCAGACCCAATCTATTATTGAGGGCCCTGATCAGATTCCGGTCCCTCTGGAAGCATTCCCATAATCTGTCTTTGTCAAACTCGATCCCCGTCGCGTGGGTGATTATCTGCGGCATATTCCATACGTGATATCCTGTAGTGCCACCAAACTGGCCCCGGAATGAGGAAACGAATCCGCAGAATCCCAAGGCATCATCAAGGTAGTGCATGCACTCGTTCCAATCGGTAATAGCGCACATGGCATCGTCGGGCAACTGATCACGTTTTACCCACTGCCGGAACCAGTCATGGAACTTTTTATCCGGGACCGCGACCCACTTTTTAATGAATTCTTCCCTCAGTTCCGGATCCGTGATCGGGTCTTGCGGGAAAGAACCTTCGATCTGTGTTATAGCCATGTCCTCGCCGGTGGCTATCATAAGGAAATAGGCCGGATTGAGTTTGCCGAGTTTGATGGGCAACTGCTCGAATTTCTTAACAGTGTTGTGATCGAACTGCTCAGCCCCGTTGCCGATTATGGCAGCCGCACCGGAAACACCATGGGCAAGAATATCTCCTATGTCTTCCCTGAATGCTATTTTTTGAAGGAGATAGTAGAATCTTTTTCTAATGTCTGTGGGCATACCCGGAAAATCCTTCTCAGTTAAAATGCCGGCATCCAGGAGTTCAAGGCCAAAGGCGATAACTTGCGGTGTTGAGTAAGAATCAAACCCCAAGTCCATAGCAACAGGGAGTATCTCATAAGTGAAGTCCAACTCCTGGAAGGAGGCCATATGATAGGTGTCCTTTCCGTAGCACTTATAGGAAAATCTCCGCCGATTCGGCCACTGAATGAGATTGTGGCAGGCTTTCGGGCAATTCCAGCAGCCTGTCCAGCGGTTCATGTGGTCGTGCTTGAGGTTCCGCCATCTCTCTTCGAGAGAATCGCTCCAGAAGGTCTTCCGGCGTACGCGGGCGTTACCCCATGAGAAATTGTTGTGATGGAAGCTGTCGTCTTCATCAGTCGCCATCCAGTCCCCGATATTCGGGTTTGCATCAAGTTCTTTTCTCAGGCGTGAGCACATCTCCCATATTTCATTAGGGTGGGCAAGATTAACGTCTTTTGTTCCGCGGATGGCAATTGCCTTCAACTTTTTGGCTCCCATGACCGGTCCGGGGGTTCGAGCGGCGCTCGAGTTGCCGCAATCAATCGAGGCCATAATGACCCTGTTTTCACCTGCTGGACCAATGGCAGCCACCCAGGCCCTTTTGTCGTTCAACTCTTCCTGAATCATCCGTTGAGTATCAACCATGCCTTTTCCACGGAGATGTCTGGCATCACGGATCTCGACTTTGTCATCGTGTATCGCTAAATAGACCAGGTCGGGCGCCTCGCCCTTTATGACTATTCTGTCATAACCGGCCATTTTCATTTCCGCCCCGAAAAATCCGCCCATAAGCGAATGCCCGAAAAATCCGTTCACCGGGGCAATAGTATTAACAGAGACGCGGTTAGCGCCGGGAACACATGTGCCGTTCAGCAGACCGTTGCCGAATATGAGCAGGTTGTCGGGAGACCATGGATCGGTGCCCGGAGGAACTCGATCATATAGAATCTTCGCATTCATAGCATGACCGCCCAGATACAATGCCGTATCTTTCGGATCGGTCTCTACCTTATCAATACTTCCCCGTGACAAATCAATTTCTAAGTTATACCCTGTCTCTGCATACCTCATTTTATTACCTCTCTATATCTCTTCGCAGCCTGATGTCAGCTGCGCAGGCTGCTAATATTTCATGTGCTTCCACAGCATTTTCTAATGGCGCGCAGTCATTGAACCATGTCCACCTTTCTTTTCCTTTACTTCAACTGTTTTAGGTGCTCTTGCTGGAGGCGCTACAGGAGTATCTGTGATTGGAAGCAACCAAATAGCCTCTCGCAACGAATCTTTTAGAATTTGCTCGGCAGTTTCTATATCTGGGGCTTCGATCTCCTTTATGTTACAATAAACCCTGAAATACATGTATTACCCTCCTCTAATCATTTACCGGGACTCGCGTCGCCCCCTCCTCGGGCAAAGCCCGTGGAGACTCCCCCTCTCGCGAGCTGTGCTCGCTATCGAAAGATGACTTAACAGATATGCGGGACTGTCCGCCATAGGTCAAACGAACTGTATAGCGGAATCTGCAATTCGTGTTTTTAAACACGAATGCTTTCACACTCCTGTTAAGAGGAGAACCGCTTACCCATCCTGAAATTATTGTTCTATACAGGCCGTCCATATTTTTCAAATCCTCACTGTAATCGACAATTAATATCTTCGCAAATCTTTTTCATCAAACTTATAAGCCACAAACGTGACGAGTCGGGTACCTGGTCTACCAGACCAGCTGCCCAGATAGCAGCTTGAACATTATTGCCATATGTCTTGACAGGTACGGCAAAACCCACCATCCCATCAATATATTCTCCTATGTCAAACGCTATACCTTGTTTACGAACTTCAAGGATCTCCTCTTTATAGACATCCTTGTCGACAATGGATAAGGGTGTATATCGCTTCAGTTCTGTTCGAGCCAGAATCTCATCGATTACCTCATCAGATAGTTGGGATAACATCGCCTTAATCCCGGCACCTGCAAGGATTGGCATCTGTGTGCCTATTTCCGATGATACTTTGATCCCGTGAGCTGAATCTATTTTGTCAATTAGTATAGCCTGGCAATCAGAGCGAAGTCCTAAGAAAACAGACAGATTCGTTTTCTCGCTTATATGTTCAAGGTAAGGGCGCACAAGCTGTAGTAGCGTTGATCGCTTCCCAGCCATGTTTGCCAAGATATAAAAGCGTGTACCAAAGGTAAATTTTCCGTTACGGCTATTCTCAAGTACATCGAGATCTACAAGAGTGTGACTGATGTTGAACACCGTGCTCTTATTGATGCCAAGTCGCCCGGATATGTCGCTGATTCCCATGGGTTCTTTAGATTTAACAAGCAGATCCAGAAGAGTAAAACACTTGTCGATAGCCGGCACTCTCTTAAATCCTTTTGGGTTAATAGATTCCATAAGTTGTTCTCTATATCAAACATATGTTTTATATATTAAACGCAAACTGTTTGTCAAGAAAAAAATAAAATAAAAAAAACTAAAGCGTACCTCGTCTCATGAAGCTCCATTATCTTAAGCTTAAAGAATTCCATATACTGTCTTTTCATGGTTTTAATCTTGCTGTTTGAATATAAATCATTTGATAAATTAATTGTAAGGAATACAAAACAGTTGACTATTCCCTGTAATAACAGTTAATATTCCAAATGTGAAATTTTTAATTTATTAACAAATCGGAGGAATTTATGGAAATCAAAACTATTGGAGTGTTAGGCGCAGGCGTTATGGGAAATGGAATTGCCCAGGTAGCTGCTCAGGCAGGCTACAACGTTATTCTGAGAGATATTGAAGACAGGTTCGTAGAAAGCGGTATAAAGAACGTCGATAAGTTTCTTGCAAAGAGCGTTGAAAAGGGAAAAATGACTGCAGAGGCTAAGAATGAGGTCATGGGAAGAATCAAAGGTACAACCAAGATGGGAGACCTCAAAGACGTGGACTTTGTCGTTGAGGTTATTATCGAAGTAATGGATGTAAAGAAAAAGGTATTTGCAGAACTGGATGAAATTACCAGAAAAGATGTAATACTTTCAACAAACACATCATCAATGTCGATTACCGAAATTGCAACGGCAACAAAGAGACCGGACAAAGTTATTGGTATGCATTTCTTTAATCCTGTGCCGCTTATGAAACTGGTGGAAATCGTAAGAGGCCATCTGACCAGTGATGCAACATATGCAGTAACTGCCGACCTGACAAAGAAGATGGGCAAAGAAGGAGTCGAAGTAAAGATTGATATTCCAGCATTTATCGTGAACAGACTTATGATACCGCACTTTATTGAAGCAATGAAACTTTACGAACAGGGTGTTGCAACAAAAGAAGATATCGACAAGGCTGCAAAACTTGGTCTGAATTACCCTATGGGGCCCTTTGAGTTGATGGATCTTACAGGCCTTGATATTAATTTGCATGTTAATGAATATTTAAAAAAAGAGTTACCTGCTGAACTGAAATGGGAATCTTCTCTGGAACTGAAGAATCTGGTAAAGATCGGAAGACTTGGAAGAAAGACAGGAGCCGGATGGTACGAATACAACAAGTAAAAATATATATATAATAAAAAAAAGGAGCGGATCATGTCCGCTCCTTTTTTTTTATTCCTTTCAGATGATATCAATCTGCATTCAATGTTCTATCTATGAATCCGAATTGGTATGTATACCCAGTTGTTTGCAGCGGGATGATTAATTAATAATCTTTCTCCTGTGTAATGCCGGCAAGAACCCAACTTTTGTCGCCGATTTTTCTATTAAAGGTCCAGTATTCGCAAAATTTTACCGGGTCCATAGAACTGCCCGATATTATCTGGCCGCTTACTTCATCGATGGTATAGTCGAGCAGGTTCGCAAGAAATTTTACTGTAATATATTCCTCGCCCTGATCCTGCGCAGCGTCAACTATCTCTACCTGTCGAACTGCAACGTTTTCAAGACGATTGAACTGCTTATTTGCAATGTATGTGTTTACGTCATTCTGAAATGTGTTAAACATTTGTGGTGAAAGAAGGTTTCCAACACCACTCAAATCACGTTTTGTCCACGCCCCCTGTATTTTAAAGAAATTATCTTCCGCGAGTTCTTTGAATTTGTTTTCGTCAAAGTATGGGTCCATATCTTTTATATAACGAAGGTTCTGAGATACGTTATTCTCTTGCATTGGTGGTTCATATGTCTCAGGTGCAGATTCGTTGTAGCCATATGAGGGCGAAGAAGCATAACCCGCCCCTGTAGTACTCATCAACATTTCCTGTTTGCGTGCCCGGTAGCGTTTGAATACAAAATAAATTATACCGCCGATGATCAAAAGAATAATAAGATCGCCAAAACCGAATCCACCGCCTCCGCCCCATCCGCCTCCACCGGCATAGCCACGTCCTCCAAAAAGCATGCTGCCAATCATCCCTCCAAGAAGACCGCCGCCTATACCATAAAGCAGACTCCTGCCGAATGAAGGAGCGGGTTGCTGAACCGGAGATCTTTGAGGTGCAGCCTGCTGCTGACGCTGCTGGTAAGTCCCGGATGGAGCGCTTCTTTGGTAAGATCCTCCTGAACTGAAGCCCCTGCTTCCTGATGATCTTCCCCCGCCAGCTCTGGCAAAAGCAAAAGATTCCATTCCAATAAAAAATAAAAAGGATAGTAGTGTGAAAATTATGAGCAGATCAAATCTATTTTTTACTACTTTTTTCATATCGGTTCCTCCTGCATGGTGTAAACATTTATAAAACAAGCAATTATAATGATTGAATTATAGGAATTGTAATAATATCATATCGTATCGAAGGATGTCAAAGACAGTATGAGACCGAGAGAATATTGTGCTTGATTTTAGTACAATGGTATATTAGAAGATTACTGTGAAAAAATATTATAATACAGGAGAATAACATTTATGCCAAGCGTTGGAATAGTAGGAGTACAATGGGGTGATGAAGGTAAGGGCAAAATTATAGATATGCTCAGCAGTTTTGCTGATGTCATAGTACGGTTCCAGGGCGGAGCAAACGCCGGACATACTATAGTTGCAGGCGGCAAGAAAGTAATACTTCACCTTGTTCCTTCCGGCATATTGCATGAGGGAAAATATTGCATTATCGGTAATGGTGTTGTTCTGGATCCTGAGGTGCTGGAAAAAGAGATAAATGAACTGAAATCGTCTGGCCATATGAAAGATGATAAGAAATTCATGGTAAGTGGTCTGACACACCTTATTATGCCGTATCATAAGAAACTGGATATGCTAAAAGAGTCTAAGATTAAAAATAAAATAGGGACAACGGGTAGAGGCATAGGCCCTGCATATGAGGATAAAGTCAGCAGAATGGGTATCAGGGTAATTGACCTGTTTGATAAAAAAATATTTTCTGAAAAAGTAAAACAAAACCTTGAAATAAAAAACTTTTTAATAAAAAGATATTATAAGGATGAGCCTTTTAAAGCAAGGGATATTATAAAAAAATATGATGGATATCGAAAATTACTTAAAAAATACTCTGCTGATACTGTAAGTTTTCTTCACAAGTGTATAGAAAAAGACAAAAAAATGCTCTTCGAAGGTGCCCAGGGGACTTATCTTGATATTGACCATGGCACGTACCCTTACGTTACATCATCAAACACCGTATCCGGAAATATCGCTTCAGGCACAGGCGTACCGCCAACATGCATAAACTTTATAATCGGTATATGTAAGGCATATACGACAAGAGTAGGTGAAGGTCCATTTCCAACAGAATTGATGGATGAAACAGGAGATAAAATAAGGGAGCTTGGCGGTGAATATGGTGCTACGACAGGAAGGCCGAGAAGGTGTGGTTGGTTTGACGCTGTGATTGCCAGGAAAGCAATTAAGCTTAACGGGATTACAGGTCTCAGTATAACTAAACTCGATGTCCTTGATGGATTTGAGAAAATAAAGATATGTACGAAATATAAGATAGGAGACAAGGTTTTTGATGAACCCCCGATGGACGTTCACACCTTTTCAGGATGTAAGCCTGTTTATGAAGAGGTGCCCGGATGGGAAGTCCCATTAAAGGGAATTAGGAAGTATGGTGATTTGCCGGCGAATGCAAAAAGCTATTTAAGGAGATTGGAAGAGCTTGTTCAAGCTAAAATAGATATCATTTCAACCGGTCCTGAAAGAGAGAATACAATAGTGCTTAAAAACCCTTTTATACAAAACCTGTAATATACATCAGATATTCGTATTTCATTTTGATAAGTCCTTTGTATATTCTGAAAGTCCTTGTGTAGCTTTTAATAAGTATGGTATAAAATTTTATCTGGAGAGATGTCCGAGAGGCTGAAGGAGCACGACTGGAAATCGTGTGTACGTGCTAAAACGCGTACCCAGGGTTCAAATCCCTGTCTCTCCGCCATTAATAAGTATACAGAACATAGATTCCCAAGGGTAAATCCTAAAAAGTCTATGTGGCTCATGCAGTGAGCGAGAAGGGGACTGCCACCCGTGGGTAATGTTTGTAATCGCTCTTGATAGTTGGTAAGCCACGGGTACCCGGCTAAAACAGTTGGTACCGTAGGAGGGGAGAAACTGGTGCCCGCCTGCGGGTGTCCCAGAAATAGCAATGAAATACGCCAGGCCCTGCGCAACGTGGAGGTTATGAACCCCGTCAGATTCGGAAGAAAGCAGCGGCAGTAACTAATCCGTGTGCCGCAGGTAGCCTGGTTTTTTAAATGCAGAATTAAGAACGAAATATCTGAAGTTAAAAATGGAAATCATAATGCTCCTATTTAATAATTGTTATGAGTTTTTATCACGGATTCCCCACTTTCCATTTTCCATTCCGTGCTCTTCATTTATCATTCAACATTCTAAAAAGGGCATATCCGGATGAATTACACAGTTATAGCGCGAAGGTGGAGACCCAAAAGACTTGAAGATGTAATAGGCCAACTCCATATAGTTACAACAATAAAAAATTCTATAAAATTCAATAGAATTGCGCATGCATATCTTTTTACCGGTCCGAGAGGTGTGGGCAAAACTTCTATGGCCAGGATTATCGCAAAGGCAGTCAATTGCGTTGATGGCCCAAAAGAAGAACCATGCGGCGTCTGCGAGAACTGTATTTCAATTGATAATGGAAGCTTCGTAGATGTAGTGGAGATAGATGCTGCATCGACAAGGGGGATAGACGACATACGGGAATTGACGGAGACAGTCAGATACATGCCCATGAAAGGCAGGTATAAACTATATATCCTTGATGAAGCTCACATGCTGACGCCCCAGGCAAGAGATGCCTTTTTAAAGACCCTTGAAGAACCTCCAGGCAATAATATTTTTATCCTTGCTACTACAGAACCCCAGAAGATCCCCTATACAATCATGTCAAGGTGTCAGAGATTTGATTTTAAAAGGATATCAGAGAAAGATATTGTAGAACAGATGAAAAAAGTATGCAAGGCAGAAGGCGTAGAATATGATGAAGGCGCATTCCGTTATATAGCAACAGAGGCTGATGGAAGTATGAGGGATGCCGAATCTATTCTGGACCAGATTATTGCATACAGTGGAAACCGCATAACCGAAAAAGATGTAATAAGCATAATAGGTGTTATAGAAAAGGATACGTTGTACGATATTGTAAAGTCTATTATAGATGGGGATATGAAACTGGGGTTGGAAATAATCGGAAGGGTGCTGAATGAAGGTTATGATGCATATCATCTGTACGGAGGGCTTATTTCATTTCTCAGAAACATCATGATAGTAAAAGTCTATGATGCCATGCCGCCCTTTATTCATATGGGCGAGGAGGAATATGATAAAATCACCTTTATGCTCAAAGATATTGAATACTATGAGATACAGAATATGCTTACCTACCTGCTTAAGTCTGAAGATCTGATAAAGGGTTTTTTCCCCAGGATTTCGCTGGAAGTACTTTATATCAATCTTTACAATCTTTCGAGATTGAGGGATGTTGATAAGATTCTGGATAACCTGGATAATTGTGAACAAAAGGAACATGAAGATAACCGAACAGATCATAAGCCGGAGCAAACAGAAAATACAGCAGAGCATGAATCTAATAAAAATGGGCACAAAGAAGAACATAACTATGAAACTAAGCCACAGGGAGATTTGCAGGATTTTGTTGAGTATCTGAGAAAGAAAAAACCTTTTATCGGAAGTATTCTTGAAAATCTTGACCTCAAAATAGAAGATGAAAATATTATAATATCGCTCGATAAAAAGTATGCTTTTGTAAAAAATGACATGAATTTGAAAGAAGAAATAAAACAACACTTAAAAGTGTTTTTTGGCAAAGATATGGGTCTTAATTTTAGAGTTTCAGGAGAGAAAAGGCATTTGCTTGAAGATTATGTGAAAGAAGCAGAATCGCTATTTAAGATATGAGGATGGCTAAAGAGCTTTCCCTTTCGCTTGAGGCGGGGTAGTTCATGTCATGCCTGATTTGATCCAGTATTTAGTGAACTTAGTTTCCCAGATGTTGCTTTGCAAGTAAAAACTCCCGTGTCATGCACGGAATGACAACGCGCAGTAAGCTGCGGGGGTTTACCCGCTGAAATTAAAGAAGAGGAGGATATATGTCGAAGAATTTTGGACAATTGTTAAGCCAGGCAAAAAAGATTCAGGATAAACTCCAGAAAGTTCAATCTGAGATGGCAACTAGGACCGTTGAAGCCCAATCAGGCGGTGGAATGGTCTCCTGTGTGGTGAACGGAAAACAGGAAATAATCTCGTTGAAGATTTCAGATGAAATCTGGGAAGAGAAGGACAAAGAACTCCTTGAAGATCTTGTTGTTGCTGCCGTGAATGAAGGCTTGAACAAATCGAAAGATATGATGCAGGAAGAAATGGAAAAAGTCACCGGTTTCGGCGGCGGACAAATGCCTTTCGGGTTGTAAATGTTTTATCCTGAACCTATTGAAAGACTAATAGAAAACCTTTCCAGACTGCCGGGAATAGGCAAAAAGACAGCAACGAGACTGTCCTTTTTTCTGTTAAACTCAAAGGAAAGTTATATATCCGAACTTTCTCAAAGCCTGCTGGATGTAAAAAACAAGATAAAGCTGTGCAGCGTATGCTTCAATATTACGGATGTTGACCCATGTCTTACGTGCCGTGACGAAAGAAGAGACAAGCATACCGTATGTGTTGTGGAAGAATCATCGCATATGATGGTTATTGAGTCATCGAACCCAGGACATTACAGGTATCATATCCTCCACGGCGTCATCAATCCCATTGAAGGGATTGGCCCCGATGAAGTGAGGATTAAGGAGCTGAAAGAAAGAATTATCCGGGAAGGGATTACGGAAGTAATCATAGCAACCAATCCAAATATGGAAGGGAATACAACAGCCCATTATATCAGCGAAATTTTGAAATCGCTGGATATAAAAATTACACGAATAGCGTCAGGTATACCCATAGGCGGTGATATCGTCTATATTGACCCTCTTACCATCAAGAGTTCGATAGATAACAGAAAAAGCCTCTAATACCAATTCACCTTCAATCATGTAACTTCGTTGCCCTGGTGCCCTCTGGGTGCTATCTATGAGTACGAATCGCGGGTACCCGCCGAAGGTGGGTGCAGGAATCGAGCATACGACCTACCCCCTGGTTGAGTACCACAGCAGGGAGCAAAAGAGTATTCCGGCCACATTAAAAGAAAGAATTTAGTAAACTCCAATCACTTTTGAATACTTTTCCAGTCTTTTAAGAATCTTTCAAGTCCAATGTTTGTTAATGGATGGCTGATGAGTTGTTTCAGGACATTAAAGGGAATTGTCGCGATATCCGCACCTATGAGTGCTGCATCAAGCACATGAACAGGGTTTCTGATACTTGCAACGATAATTTCCGTATCAAAACCGTAGTTGTTGAATATCGTGCCAATCTCTTCGATGATGCCCATACCTCTTTGCGATATATCATCAAGCCTTCCAATGAAGGGGCTTACATATGTAGCGCCGGCCTTTGCTGCAATGAGCGCCTGAAGAGGCTGGAATACCAGTGTTACATTTGTTTTAATGCCTTCCTGCGATAGCGTTCTCACTGCCTTTATGCCTGCTTCGGTCATAGGTATTTTTATAACTGCATTTGATCCCAATATGGACAGATTCCTTGCCTCCTCACACATACCCTTTGAATCCGTTGCTATTACTTCGAGGCTCACAGGTCCGTCAACAAGAGATAGAATTTCCTTTATGACAGCTTCCGGAGCCTTTTTTTCTTTTGAAAGCAGTGTTGGATTGGTTGTAACTCCGTCAACAAGACCCATTTCAATACCTTTTTTAATCTCTGCAATATTTGCAGTGTCAATAAAGAACTTCATCCCCTTACCTCCATTGTTTTCGAGTCTTTTTAGATGTTGCTGTGGAATTATATACAATTTTATCAAAAAATATGAAAGCTTATTTAATCAAAGATAATACCAAAATATTTTTGAAAACAGTTTTTATTATTTTTTTGCTGTTATTTATCGAGCTTTTAGTAACAAAAAAGGCAAGGTAATGTTGTCCATGTTTTGATAATTTATAGTTCCGTATTGTCGAGGGTGCTTCACACACTCGACAATACGGAACTCAATGGCAATGTATCATGAGAATATAGCGGGGGGCTTACCTGTCACCCCGTTCTTTTTCTCCTTACAGGTGATCATGGACTAAAGAGGTACCTATTCTACCTTCTTCCATTCCTTGTCCGGATCGAATATTTTCATCGCTTGTGCGATCTCTTCCGTACTTTTCCCCAGGTTCCTCTCGTAAACCACACTATCCTGATTAACCACAAAAGTCATGATCCCGGAGCTTCCATACCTGGCAGGATAGGCCACAAGCGCAAAGCCTCCGACCATCTTGCCATTGACTATATAATCATAAGCCCCTCCAGCAGCATTCTTTCCCTGGGCCGTAAGAATCTTGTAATAGTAACCATGGTAGGGTATAGGTTTGCTATAAGGCTCCTTTGTAGCATAACCTTCCTCTCTGGCTGCTGCAACGAAAGGCCCCAGAGGGCTCAACTCCTCACCTTCCTTTGTTTCCCAGTAAAGGCCGTCTTTCTTTCCAGGATCACTTACAAACTTCCCGGCGTATTCCAAAATCTTGTCGCCATCGCGATCCTTGAGTGCATATTCCCGCTGAGCATCCACATAGGCCATACATACCCGGAGAACATTAAGCTCATCCTTCCCAATCCTTCTGTTAATGATCTCTTCCTTGCCTTCTTTGGTATGAAAAAACCATGATCTGCCTCTCTTCACAATAGGTATGGGAAAAGGCCAGTCTTTGTTTCCAACATGGAATATTGCCTTTTTGTCTCCCATTTTCTCCAGTCTCTTATTTTCCTCATAGGACCTTAAAAAATGTTCACGATCTTCCCTATCGACAACATCGTCGCCGGAAGAAAAAAGGTCTTTGCTCCCATGTCCAAAGATGGCCGTAAGCATTTTTTGGTCATTATTTTTTAATGCGCTGACCATTGCTTCCACAGCACTTTCAGGAGACGAGAAGAACTTCTGCCTGGTAGCTGCAGCATTGGCAGGGGAGTGAATAAGCAAGATGGTCATCATGAGAACGAAGATAGCCGCCGGAGTGAGCCGATATACAGAAATATGTTTCTTATATGAAATCATCTGAATCATATGTTATTCCTCCTTAAGTGGATATTTGTAAGTGGTTCTGGCCGAATGATTATCAAGGATGACTCCCATCGGGACGACCTGCGTTTGCACCGCCTGGCTGGTTTCCCTTTTCACTTCCTGGACGACCTACATTTACATTGCTCGGCTGGGTTCCTTGCGTACCCCCGGGACGACTCACGTTTGCACTTTGGGTTGCCAGGCCAACTTTCGGGGTGATCACAGTTTGGCGGCTTGCAAGGCCGCGGTCACTTTGCGTCTTTACCTCACGGCCACTATTGCCGACACCGTTAAGGACAGTGGGTACTTTCTGTTGTTGAGGTGTTTGGGCTCTCTGCTGCTGAGGCACCTGAACTTGCTGTTGAGATGCTTGAACCCTCTGCTGTTGGGGTACCTGGGCTCTCTGCTGCTGAGGTACCCGCGCTTGTTGTTGATGTGCCTGCACTCTCTGTTGTTGAGGCACCTGACGTGCGGTAGCATTTATATCTCTCTGTGCCGGTGGTCGGTTAGTTCCTGAAACATCTCTATGCCCCTGCACGTCACCCCTATTCCGGGTCTGCGACATTCCAGTAGTGTCCGGAGTATGGCCTCTGAAGTCACGTCTCTCATCAGGATTACCCTTAGGCACTTGTCCGAACTGCTGGGCTACATTTTGATCCCTATATATGGCACCTTTTCGGTGAACCGGGTCATGCTGCCATGCGCCATGGCCACCACTATAGCGACTGGCATACACATTACGGTTTATATAGCGGTTGTTGACATATGTGTTCTGATATACATTGATGGTTGCGCGATGGTGTCCCCAGTCAAAGCCGCCCCAAGCATAGCCCCAGGCTGCTCCGATGACTACGGCCAGCCCAAAGGAGATAATGCTGCCCGTTATTACTGTTCCTACCGGATAGCAACGGTAAGGAGGGTAGGCGGGATGCCACCAAGGACCATATACGATCATGGGGTCATAAGCGGGCACGTAAACAACCTGAGGATTGACGGGCTCAATCACAATAATCTGGCCCTGGGTTATCACTCTTTGCTGGTTTGTGTTTAGCAACGTATTCTGGGCCTGTGCTACTGCTCTCAGTTTCTGAACCGTGGCCATTACCTGATCTTCCTGGCTTAAGAATGCATCTCCCAGTCTTTGTGTCCAATCAAGTCTTTGGTCCATCATCCCCAGAACTGAGGGAAAATTCACTAACGACTTGATGCTCGGATCCCAGTTCTGCTGGTCCAGAGCAGCAGCAAACCGGCCTGCACTCAAGCTCCGATTTGCCGTGGCCCAACGATTTGCCTCAACAACCTCTATTGGATAGGTGGCGGCCATCAGCACCTGAACGAGCAATGAGTCCGGGTAGAGTGCTATTGGCGCCAGAATCTGGTCCAACTGTTCCTGCCTAAACACTGGCGGTACACCGCTACTCTGGGCAAAAACGCCAGGAGGTGCTGCTGTAAGCAGAACAAGTACCCATATTAATATCCTAACACATGTTTTTGCGGTCATCTTTTTCCTCTCTTTCACGTACCACCCACTGGTTCGTCATAAGGTTGTATAATTTATCATGGGGATAATGCCAATTATTCAGCAATTCTTATGTTGTCTCCTTATTTTAGTTCTTTATGTAACACACTTGTTTTACCTTGGCATTGTTCTCAATTAATGTCAAATATTCAAAGGGTACATTAATTTCCTTACCTATGATGTCCATAACCACCATGGTAACCAAATCCTCTTTCTCTATAATAACTATCATATCGAGTACCGTGATAGCCATTATACCAGGGTCTATAGTAACCGTATTCATAGTATCCATACACAGGTGGAGCATAGTAAGGAGATGAGTAATACGGACCGTAGGCATCATAGGGAGCAACCGGAGCAACCGGAACAATAGCACATCCTGCCAAAAAGGTTAATACAAGTAGGATTATTTTTGTTTTCATTGGGTACCTCCTTCCCTGTCAAGGGCCCAACGTTATGCCATTTGTAACATTCTTTCCGGATAATTCCATCTATTACTCAGGAACTTGCCAGGCTGTTTACTTATTTAGCAACATTCATACCAGAAAGACTTGTTTCTAATAAATAGATATCATTAGGGAAACCATCTATCAAACCATAATTTACCAACATTTTTGTCATTTTTTGGAAA
The DNA here is from genome assembly GCA_026388275.1 of Pseudomonadota bacterium. Classification (NCBI taxonomy): domain Bacteria; kingdom Pseudomonadati; phylum Pseudomonadota; species Pseudomonadota bacterium. Next base: position 13,859 of record JAPLKB010000031.1, on the reverse strand, counting down.
AATATCGACAACAATGTCGAAAGATAGCATTGCTCGATAAACTCTGCCGCTCACATCCTGGGTTATGAAACAAATCTCCTTACAACACCTAAGATATGTAATTTGGTGGATAATGTTTGGTTCGGATTTTCAAGCCCTTGGCTGCCATACACTCAGCAATGTGCGAATCAGACAGCAATGACGAATGATAAAATGGTCAACAGCGATGAGGATCGTAATCATTGTTCTGCTTCGCTCTTTTTCAAAGGAATTTCGACCATTATCCGTGTTCCCAGGTCCTTTGACCCGGAGATCTCCAGGTGCCCACCGATAAAGGATGCCCTCTCCTGCATCCCCAGGATGCCGAACGATTTTTTATCGGATATCTCCATATTTGAGATCCCACGTCCGTTGTCCTTCACTGTCAATTGTATGCTGCTGATGTTTTTACATAAAGAGACCTCAAGTTTCGTTGCTTTAGCATGGCGTATAACGTTGGTAAGGGCTTCCTGGAATATCCTGTAGAGTGAACTGCCGCTTTCCTTATCGATGTCTATAGTCTGGTCCATCGTAAAGCTGGCGTCTATGCCTGTTTGATCCTGAAATTCTTTAACGCCGTTGGCGATTGCCTCGGCTATGCCAAAATCATCGAGAATTATGGGCCTTAGACCCGCCGACACCTTTTGCACGGTCTTAATGGCTTGCTTGACCAGCGTACGTGTAGAGGAAACCTTGCCGAGCAACTCTTTTTCCTGAGCAGGTATTTTTTTGTTCATCCAGGAAAGATCCATATTAATAACAGTGAGGATCTGTCCCAGAACGTCATGGAGTTCCCGGGCGATTCCTGTTCGTTCTTTCTCTCTTGCTTCCTGTATGTGAGCCGACAACATGCGCAGCTGTTCGTAAGAGTCCTTCAACTTTTCTTCGGCCCGTTTGTGGTCGGTAATGTCACGTATGGATTCTATAGCACCGACGATATTTCCATAAGCGTCACGCAATCTTGAAGACGTGCCCCACAAAGATGCACCTTTCCCTCTATATGTCTGTGGAACATAAGCCTCTGCATACAGAGTGTCGCCTTGTCTATAAATACCTTCATAATGATTTCTTTCGAAATCCTCATCCTGCAGTAAGGCAAGGTCTATGAGAAGCGGTCTGCGATGACCATAAAATGGAATGGCGTATTCATGATTTCCCATGCCGATCATCTCATCCTTAAGAACCCCGGTCATCTGTTCTATAGCCCTGTTCCAGGCGATGACCTTTCCGTCTGCGTCAATGACAAAGGTAGCATCAGGAAGGAATTCAATGATGTCTGACAATTTATGCTCCGATTGTTTCAACGCCTCCTCTACAAGCTTTCGTTCGGTGATGTCACGAGCAACAAACAAGAAACATTTATTATTCTCTATCTCTATAAGCTTTCCGAAAAAAATAATTTGCCGGAGCTCATCCCTTCCTCTCTTCAATTCTATTTCAGCATTACCAACAAACCCTTTATTGTGTAATTGATCAAGAATTGCATCCCTGCTCTTATTGTTAACCCAAAAACCGAGTTCTGTGGTGGTGTGGCTTATCAATGCATCTCGCGAGAGATGAGACCATGCTACAAAAGCCTGATTGACGTCAATTATACGCCCATTATCAAAATCGGTAATTGCCATGGGGTCCGGGGCGAGATCAAAAAAAGCATGATAAAGGTAATCACTCTTCCAAAAGGTTCCATCGTCCTTATTGCATCTTGTCTTAGACTCTTCCAGCTCTTTGGTTTTTTGTTTTAGTAAGGAATCCTCTTTGATCAGTTCTGGTTTTGTTCTGAGTAAATCTTTCATCCGGCCTTCCTATGATTATTTATAGTGCCAGAAAAATAAAAGTTTGCCAAGCAATATTTCTGTATATTCGTCCTTTATTGGTTTTATTGTCCAATAATTTTAGTTAATTTGTAAACAACAATAATGGTTAGAACTACTGAATACCGTTTGCGATATCATACATCGAAAGGAAGCAACAAAAACTTGACATCTTCCTTCCTTTTGCTATTTCTATTCAGGCAACCCTGCCATACCGTTTTTTGCATCGGTAAGCTTAAAGAAGTTGAGGAAGGTTTAACTAATATTGATTGTAATGCACTATTTGCCAAAGAATACTCCCTATTCCATTATCATGCCTGTTTTAAATGAGGCCCCTCTTATAAACGATATCATCGATCATCTCCATGGCCTTGAAGGGGTTGAAGAAACAGAAATCATTGTGGTCGATGGTGATCCGGAAGGGCTGACATTGGGGGCAATCTCACATGACCATACTGATGTCAGGAAACTAAAGTCATCCAAGGGCCGTGGAATACAGATGAACGAAGGCGCAAAAAATGCAAAGGGGGATATCCTCCTTTTTCTCCATGCTGATACTGAATTGCCTTTAGACGCATTAAGGCTCATTGCAACTGTTATGCAAAACAAGCGTTATGTGGCAGGCGCCTTCGACCTGGGCATCAAGTCCGGAAAGTTTATTTTCCGAATCATCGAATCTGTGGCATCACTGCGTTCCCGTTTAACAAAAATTCCCTTTGGAGACCAAGCGATCTTTATGCAAAAAGATTATTTCGATAAAATCGGCGGATATAAAGACATACCCATCATGGAAGATGTTGAAATCATGAAGAGAATCAAGAAAAGAGGAGATAAAATATCCATAATCAACCAAAGGGTTTATACATCGTCCCGCAGATGGGAGCAGGAAGGTATTGTCCATTGCACTTTCCGTAACTGGCTTCTTCAAATATTTTACATGCTTGGCATTTCACCTCACAGGCTTTCAAAATTTTACCGGCACAATGGTTGAAAACCTTGCGGATCAAGAATATAATGAGTTGATGAGCACATTCAGACAACACGTTTTATCTCGCCAAACTTTGCTCGCTTTCTTCATTGCAGCATTCTTCATTTTTCTTGCTGTACCTCTATCGTATTCACAGGGCGCAAGGATTCTCTTCCGGGAAGACTTTAATAACCTTGAGAACTGGCGTCCCATTTATTTTCCGAAGATATCAAGACACACCGCGTACACTGTTGAAACGAACGGAGGCAAAAGCTTCCTCAAGGCTGAGAGCAATGCATCCGCATCGGCACTTGTATATAAAGAGGACTTTAACATATACGACTACCCGCAGGCGAGGTGGAGGTGGAAGGTAAATAACGTCTATCAGAACGCTGTCCCGGAAACGAAATCCGGAGATGACTACCCCATCCGTGTGTATATTATTTTTAAGTATGATCCCGAGACAGCCCATGCCCTGGACAAGGTCAAATACGGAATCGCAAAGAAGCTGTATGGTGAATATCCACCTCACAGCACATTGATTTATGTCTGGGCCAATAGTGACGAGCAGAAACAGATCATGACAAGTCCTTACACGGACAAGGCCAGATTAATTGCTCTTGAAAAGGGAAAGGGGAGGGTGGGGATATGGCAGCAGGAAGAGGTCAACATCCTTCAGGATTACAGGGCAGCTTTCGGAGCAGATCCTCCTGCATCTGCAAGTATCGCGATTATGAACGATTCCGACAATACCGGGCAAGCATCAGTTTCTTACTTGGGCTTCATCGAGGTTTTCAAAGATGTGGGATGATAACTATTATGTCGTCATGTTCGTCAAGTCGCCCGAGCGGGGGATGGTTAAGTCCAGACTTGCTGCAACCCTTCAGGAGGTCGTTGTTCCTGACCTTTATAAATTTTTTGTGAGTGATACAATGGGGATGCTCGCGCAAGGCGGATACCCTCTCATCATATTCTTTTATCCTCCGGAGTCAAAGCAAAAAATCATTCAATGGCTGGGAAATGAACACACGCTGTTTCCCCAGACAGGGAACGATCTTGGGGAAAGGATGAAAAATGCCTTTAAGACGATTTTCTCTCAAGGTCACAGCCCGGCCCTTCTTATCGGTAGCGACAGTCCTGACCTCCCAGCACTTATCATTGATGAGGCGCTGACATCGTTGAAGGATCATGATGCGGTCGTGGGCCCTTCATACGATGGAGGATACTACCTGATCGGGTTCAGGACAGAGACATTTCTGCCCCGGGCCTTCGATGAAATCCCCTGGAGCACCCCGGGAGTATTTGTGCAGACCCTGGATGTCCTGGTAAAAGCAAACCTTCGGGTCCATATCCTCCCTAAATGGAGGGATATCGATACTTTTGCCGATCTCAAAGCGCTTTTTTTGAATAGCCAAAATACGCTTTTTGCCAAATCGGCAACTATGAAGTATATGCAGTGCAACGAATTATACAAGCGCTTGACATTGTAGAACTTATTCAGTTAAAATTATTTTTTCAAAAAGGTGGAAAGACTATGCACAGAATAGCAGATATTTTTATCCCATTAGACTGAGAGACATATTGGGAGCCCGTGCGGCTTTCATTTGTGATTGTCACCGCAATTTCTCCGCCTTAACCCTTGAGTTGCCTCCATGGAATCCGGCGCGGAAACCAGCGGCCGGATTTTTTATTACCCCTTGGGCTAATACCCTGACAGGGTGATTTATCGCATAGGAGGTTTAATGTCAAATTACACAAAAATATGGCAGGATTTAGGTCTAAATCTTCAAACCCATGATGTACTCCTATCTATCCTGAGTGGTATCTGTCAGGTTACATGGCAGGTGTAAAGATGACAGATAGGAAGAGAGAAATATCCCCGGACAGTCAGGCCGAATCAAGCCAGTCAATGCGTTTTAAACTGGATACGGTTTCAGGTGCCTGCATCAGGTGTGATCTCTGCCAGAAAGAGTGTGCGTTCCTGAAAAAATACGGGAAGCCGAAAGATATCGCGGATCATTACGACCCAGCGCGAAAAGAGGACCAGGGTATGCCCTTCGAATGCAGCCTCTGCGGGCTCTGCACCGCCGTATGCCCCACAGGTGTTGACCCTGCCGAACTCTTTCTTCAAATGCGAAAGGAGGCTGTTAAGCGTGGCAAAGGAGACTTGCCGGAACACAACGTGTTGAAGGGCTACGAACGGCGAGGCACATCCCGTACCTACTCCTACTATGGACTCCCGGAGGGCTGCGATACAGTCTTTTTTCCTGGCTGTACACTATCGGGTACCAGGTCTGAAAAGGTAATCCTTTCGTACCAGAAGCTAAAAGAGAAGATATCTTCCCTCGGCATTGTACTCGACTGCTGCTTAAAACCTTCCCACGATCTGGGCAGAGAAGAGCACTTCACATCTATGTTCGGGGAGATGAGGGATTACCTTGTGGAACATGGGGTCAAGAATGTTATTGTAGCCTGTCCCAATTGTCATAAGATATTTGCACGTTACGGAAAAGGTCTTTCAACGAAAACGATCTACGAAGTGCTTGCTGAGAGCAGTATTGATGTAAACGACGGTGAGAAGGGCAAGGTGACTGTCCATGATCCATGCGCGGTCAGGTTTGAGGTTGCCATCCACGAATCGGTGAGAAAACTCATCGAGAAACAAGGATATATAGTAGAAGAAATGTCTCATGCCGGCTGCCGGACACTTTGCTGTGGCGAGGGCGGAGCTGTAAGCGCCCTTGATCATAATCTGGCAGGAAAGTGGGGGAGACTCCGTCAGGAGGAAACCGGTGGCAAAAAAATCGTGACTTACTGTGCAGGATGTGCAAATAAGCTTTCCAGCCTTGGCCCGACTGCACATATCCTCGATACCCTTTGGGAAAGCGATGCAGGCAAGGCAAAAGTTACGAAGCCTCCCCTTACTTATTGGAAACGGATTAGGATGAAAAAATGGTTTAAGAAACATGTCCCTGCAACAATCACTCGTGAACGGACATTCACCGGGGCAGAAGAGCAGAAGAAAGGCGGAATGGCCAAGCTCCTTGTCTTCCTGTTTTTTCTGGCGGCTGTCATTGTAGTGGTTAAGACTTCGGGCGTTTCACGATACTTGGAACAGCAAGCACTCAGGACCTGGATCGGGAGCTATGGCTCGCTGGCGCCGATTGTCTACATGCTCGTTTATACCATTGCCCCTGCCTTCTTTCTTCCTGGTCTTCCCATTACTATTGTCGGCGGCATTCTCTTTGGGCCCTTGTGGGGAGTAGTTTATACAATAACAGGTTCCACTGCAGGCGCCTGTGTGGCATTTCTTGTTTCCCGGTACCTTGCAAGTGAATGGGTCGAGGGGAAGCTTAAAAGTCCTCGCTGGAGAAGGCTTGACCAAGGGGTTGAGAAGCATGGATGGAAGGTGGTTGCTTTTACTCGCCTTATCCCCCTTTTCCCGTTCAATCTTCTCAACTACGCTTTCGGCCTTACAAAAATAGGGTTCCGGCAATATGCGGTTACCACCTTTTTCTGCATGCTTCCCGCGTGCATTGCCTTCATAGTTTTTTCGAGTTCTCTTCTCGATCTGATCCGAGGGAGAATTTCTCTGACCTTCGTTATCGGTCTTGTCCTTGTTGTACTCGTTTCATTATTCCCACTTTTTTATCGGTGGTACAAGGCTAAACGGGGGGAGGACGATCATCCGGTATGAGCTGTTTTTAATGTGCGCCTATGAAGACCGGAATTATCCATTATGGAGGAAAATCAGATATGAAGAAGGAGCTGCTTTTATTGACCCTGATATTTGTTTTGTGTGCATTATTAGTGTCGTCTTCAGTTTTTTCACAGGCAACAATATTGACAATTTATAACCCGCTCAACATTAATACAAAAGAAAAGAGCGTCTCCATCCTTGCAGAAGTCAACAATCAACATCCCGAGCGAACACATCACGGTGTAGTATTCAAGGGGGGCAAGCTGGACCATAAAGCTATTTTTGCCGGGCTAGCTGACCCGAAGGCGTTCCATGAAAGCCTTGTGAACATCGGCTTGAAGCCGGGCAATAATATGACTATGAGTAACAAGGAAAAAACCTTCGTGGAGGGAGATCTTCTTGACGTGTTTGTGACATGGGAGGGTGCAAAAAGGATCTATCGCCTGGATGAGATGATCAAAGATAGTAATGGAAAACCTCTTGCTATTCGCTTTGGCGGTAACCTTGTAAATGCGCTCAAAAAGAAGACCGGGTGTCTTGTGTGTCTCGACAGTTGTCCTGTTGGTATTACAAGCAACTCTGCCTATACTTATGGAGCAATTGACCTACGGAATGAAGTGATCTTTACAGCGAATAAGGAACTCTTGCCGCCTGATGGCACACTCGTTGTTATTATATTCAATGCAAAAAAGTGAAGAGAGGTCATTGTTATATGACTGACCAGATGCAAGGGCAAAAAACATAAAAATCAGAGAGGAGTGCTTATGGAAGAATATTATGAAAAGAAGGATCTTGAGGATTTCGAGAATATAGGGGAATATGCACCGGTGTTGGGACAGAAGTATTTTGACTATTACGATGATGCGATGAAAGCCGGCAAGCTGAGTGAAAGGGAAAAATCACTCATTGCGCTTGCTGTAGCTGCGACACAGAAGTGCCCCTATTGTATTGACGCATACACCAACCAATGCCTGTCGCTGGGCATATCTCGTGAAGAGATGATGGAGGCCGTTCATGTGGGGGCTGCCATGGTAGCGGGGATTGTTCTTGCCCATTCGACCCAGATGAGGAAGATCATTAAAAAGAAGGAGATGTAGTAATGGTGGATGTCTCAAGGACCGTGCCGTCATTTGAGCAAAAGGTTCAGGAACCGGTCAATGCGGTAAGCGTTGAAATTCTTCAGATAAATGTAGGCTATCGGTGCAATCTGCAATGCAGGCACTGTCACGTTGAAGCAGGGCCTCAAAGACCTGAGATTATGACCGGGGAGGTCATGGAACAGTGTCTCAAGGTATTTAAGAACCATCCCATACCTGCCATCGATATAACCGGAGGCAGCCCTGAATTGCATCCTCGTTTCAGATGGTTTCTGCAGGAATGTGTTGCCCTGAATCGGCGTGTCCTTGTGAGAAGCAACGGTACGATTCTTCTCGATAAGGAGCATGAAGGATTATTTAATTTCTATGCTGACAATCATATTGAAATTGTTCTTTCTTTACCACATGTCGACCCACGTATAACTGATCGGCAGAGAGGGGGAGGCGTATTCGCCAGATTGATTGAGGTCATACGTAGACTCAACACGAGGGGCTACGGGCAGGATAGAAGTGATCTTGTCCTTGACCTTGTCCATAATCCTGCAGGCCCCTATCTTCCCGGTTCCCAGGCCAGCCTGGAATTACTTTATAGGGAAACTTTCAGAGAAAAATACGGGGTAAATTTCAATCATTTATTCTGCATTACAAACATGCCCATAGGCCGATATCTGGACTATCTTCTCAAGACAGGCAACTATGCGGGTTATATGAAGACCTTGATCAAAGCCTTCAACCCGGCAAGCCTTAATGGATTGATGTGTAAGACAACCGTCTCAGTCGGTTGGGATGGAATGCTTTATGACTGTGATTTTAACCAGATGCTGGGCCTAACGATAGATCATGGTGCGCCGCATCACATCTCCGCTTTTGAGATGGGACAACTTGCTGCCCGTCAAATCATAGTCGGGGATCACTGTTACGGCTGCACAGCCGGTTCGGGCAGTTCCTGTCAGGGACAGACAATATGACGTTTGCCTCTTCCGCCATGATCTCCGGCAAACCGGGGTTTCCCGTTTGCCGGCCCCTTGCAGGGGCCTGACCGTAAACGGGAAAATCATTGTAAATTATTTCACTTTTTCTACAGGATAATCGGCTTCAGACCAAGCTTTAATTCCACCGGGCTGACGATAAATGTTCTTGTATCCCAGCTTAACTGCCCACATTGCGCCGTTGTGACTGCGGGTGCATTTGGTAAAACCGCAGTAGAAAACTATCAGCCGGTCTTTGTTCGGCCCGAGCATTTTCTCGAAGTCAGCTTTGGTCTTGTCGTCCATCTGAGTCATCTCAGGGATAGGCAGAACAAAATTGACAGCTCCGGGAATATGCTCTTTCTTGTAGCTGGCTTCAAAAGGCATGGTATCAACGATGAGCATTTCTTTTTTCTGGTCGATCCAACCCTTCAGTTCTTCAGTCGATACGACCTTGTAGCCTCCCCGTGCAACTTCCTTCTCGAATGTAACGGCAATCTTTTCCGTCTCAAGCTCTTTTCCACCCCAGGCAGCAAGAGCATCCCCTGACAATATAAAACAAAATGCCAGCATTGCAATTGATAAAACAACCATTCTTTTTTTAAACAACATTTCAACTCCTCCTTTTATTTGGTTATATTTTGTGTAGATTCATTTAGAAAACGACGCCCACGGGACAGTCGAGACAAGTAAAGAAAGGCGGCGCCACCCAGGAGCGCGAGATCACGATATAATGCCCGCACCAGACTTCTTTGATTTGCAAGTTCTTCAGGTCCGAAGCAGCCACAGTCAACATCCATTTCATTATAGACTCCGTATCCAAGGACAAAAACAAAGAGTAAAATCAGGCCGGAAACGCCGTGAAGGCCCGAACGGAGGTCAAAAATAAGGGCGATGCCGGCAAGCACTTCGATAATAGGAAGTCCGATGGCAACAACAGGTAAAAGAGGTTCAGGCAAAAGATCATACTGAGAAATGACCCGGGCGAATGCTTTAGGGCTCATCAGTTTTAATGTTCCTGCATAAATAAAAAGAACAGCCAAGGCGATTCGCACAAGCAGATAAAGCCTGCCTGATAACAGAATTTTTAAAATAAAACCCCTGATTTGAGACATTGTCCGTTTTTTCATTGGTTTTTTATTATCTCCATATATTGTTACAGGATATAAGTAAACCTATAATGACCTTCAAACCAAGGCTTGGATACAACCACATTTGTGTGTAATTTAACAAGAAAACCTCTCAAAATAAAAAAATCCGGCCGCTGATTTCAGCGCCGGACTCCTGAGAGGCAATATGTAAGGATTAAGACGGAGAAACTGCGAACACAGTCACAAGGGGAAGCCGCACGGGCTCCCTGTGCTTTTCTCAGTCTAATGGAGCAAACATCTGTATTTTTTCGCGCATTCTCTTTTAACCTTCTTTTTGAGTTACAACTATATATACTACAAAGAGAACGGCACAATGTCAAGAATCATGAATTGATTTTAGGCAGGACAATGAACATTATTAGGTTTTGGAGGTCTTTGGCAATCCGGTTTGACGTGCAACGGATTTGATTACTTTTAATCTTGCCGGTATTGGGTCATCAGGGTCAGTCAAAACTGTACCGATCAACTTTCTCATAATCCCCATGACCGGGGGGGTATTACCTCGATGACCGATCAATCTTCGGCAACAGAAATAGCCTTTCCGAATGTAAATTGACAAAAATAAGGAGGGAGACATTCGGTTATATCTTCCAGAACTTGCATCTAACCCCGACCTTAAATATCATGGAAAATGTAATGGTGTCCCTTAAATTTTAACATAAGCCGGGCACAGAGAAAAAAACGGAAAAGCTGCCGGCACTTCTGTGCATAGACCACCGGAAGGACCATCATGTTATCCATTAAAAGTAGGTAACGGATAATGGTGGGTTATTATATTTTTAGAAGCATTTTATTTGTGAACATTGTATACTTTTAATTCTCTGAAAGCGTTTCAAGGAGCCTGAAAAATGGATTATACAAATAAAACCATAGGACAGTTGCTGGATTATATAGCAGACTTGGAAAAGCGTGTTGACGAACTTGAGAAATATGAGACTGAGCATAAGTTTTTGAAAGAAGCTCTGCAAAAAATAGAAGAGAAATACAGTAATCTATTTGAGAAATGCCAAATAAGTATATACCGGATATCACCGGAAGGATGTTCTCTAAATTCAAATCCTGCCAAAGCTTCTTTAGAAGCTTATTTATTGCACGAAGAAATGGTTGATTCCATTAGTGATATTGGTACACAACTATATGCCAGGCCTGAGGATAGTAATGAGGCGATGCGCAAGCTCCTGGAAGAAGGTTTTCTTAGTAACTTTGAAGTTCAGTTTCGTGGCAAGGACGGTGTATTGAGATGGGGGATCTTAAACGCCATCGCAGTTCGTGATAAAAACGGGAATGTTATATATTACGAGGGTACAAGGCAGGATATAACAGAACGTAAGCTTGTAAATGAGGCAATTAAAGCAATGGAACAGGAATTAGCCATTAAATCAAAGAATCTTGAAGAATTGAATATTGCTCTTAGAGTATTGCTAAAGCAGATGGAGACAGATAGAAAAGCTCTTGAGGAAAAATTTGTTTCCAATGTAAAAACCCTTGTGCTGCCTTATACTGAAAAGATACAAAAGCATCGACTTGATGCTGAGCAAAAGGCTTACCTGGACATTATGGAGACCAACCTTAAAAATGTTATCTCCCCATTCCTGAGCATGGTAAGTCAGTTTAATTTCACCCCTAAAGAGATAGAGGTAGTGTCACTTATAAGAGATAAGAAATCAACCAAGGAGATAGCCGAGATTATGGGTGTGTCGCCATGTGCTATTGATGCCCACAGAAACAAGATAAGAAAAAAAATTGGCTTAAATAACAAGAAGACCAATCTACAATCTTACTTACAGGGGCTGAAATAATAATTAGCATTATGATATCAAATAGTTACAAAAACAATATCCGATTTATGTTGTAAGATGTCCACAGTCCATTTTAATCCATAATTTGAGAATCCTACAAGAATCTTCAAACAATGTAAGTTTAAAAGAATAACATTGTATGACATATCCTACACAACATATCGTACTTATCCTACATACATATTAAAAATTAAAAGTTAATTTAGAACAATGTTAATTACAATAGATGGAGAAAATATTCAGAAAAATATTTAAAATTTGAGATTTTGGTTTAAAATTAATAAGATTTTTATTTATTTATTTGTACATTAATGAGATAATTAATGAAAGTTAAAAAATACTATATAATAATGGGTGATAAATGAAAAAAGACTATCTCATTTGTTTCAGGACTAGTGAAGAATTACGCATTGCTATTGAGCATTATGCTGCAAGCCAGAGAAGGTCTCTATCGTCATCAATTGAAACAATTCTTTATGATTACTTAAAGTCTCAAAATATGATACTGGAGGGGAAAAAGGAAAGACGTCGTAATCCCAGGAAGCAAGTAAGTATTCCTGCGTACATCTCCATACCGGATACAAACAAGCAAAACCTTCAGCCTGGTATTATCGTTGATATTTCTGCAGGAGGAATCAGAGTTTCTATCCCCAAAGGGAATGATTTTGAAATAATTGAAGATGATTCTTCACTGACTTTTGATTTGCATTTTGTATTGCCCAATGAAAAAACACCTGTAAATTTCAAATGTAATGCGTGTACAATAAATGGTGATGAGGTAGAGACTAAAATTAGTGCATGTTTTATAGATTCAGATTTTCGCAGTTATCAGAAACTGAATAATTATCTGAATTAAAAGACCATCGGGGTCTTCTATATTAAGTTAAAAGAGTTTGTAATTATTATTGCATTTAAATAAAAAAGATATTTTAACAACACATTTTACCTATTCTGACCGCACCCCTTCTTTAGCACAACTCCAGTTTAGAGGTTTTGTATTCGATAACCGCTCCCCAAAAACTGGTCAGCCCTTAATGTTAGTCTTCCGGCCTTCAAGCCACTCTCCGGAGGCTGCATTCTGCAAATTCATCGGGTGTCATATTCTCAAGGGAACTGTGAGGTCTGAACCCATTATAATCCTTCCGCCAGTTTTCAATCTTCTCCCTTGCATCTTCGATAGATAAAAACCAGTTTACATTGAGGCATTCATTCCTGAAGCTCCCGTTAAAGGATTCTATAAACGCATTATCTACAGGCTTTCCCGGCATTGAGAAACTCAATTTTACCCCGTTATCATATGCCCACTTGTCTATTGATCTTGACACAAACTCGCTGCCGTTGTCTACACAGATGACATCGGAGTTCCACGGATGAGCTTCAGATGTTCCATTTGTTACTTTCGTGGTTGATAAGAATGAGGAAGTAATTTATTCAGATATAATGTTGCGTGGGGTAAATAGGTTTGTAAACGATACGAAAAGGATTATCAGGGGCAGCCGGGAAGGTATTATTACGGTTATGCTTAAGAACTTTATAGGTAATTTCCTGAAGCACAAGGAGCATTCAGAACAATTAAAAGTGAGATACTAATTGCCTGATACCGACCAGGAAAAAAATCAGATGAAGATTTTAGATTAGGATGGTACATCTTATGCCGTCTTCTATAATGATAATGGAGATGTTGTCGGCAAGATCCAGATCAAGAAAACAATAGAACAGTGGTTTGAGGAGACAAGAAGCAAAATTATAAATGGATAACTGGCTTGTATATCTCCTGAAATGCAACGAAAACACACTATACTGTGGTGTAACTAATAATCTTGAAAAGAGGCTTGAGGCTTACAAGTCTGGAAAGGGAAGCAAACACGTAAGGGCACATTTACCTTTCAGCCTTATTGCAACATCATCTATGATGAGTAAATCTGAGGCAATGAGATTGGAATATATCGTTAAGCAAGCGCCGAAGGAAAATAAAATTGAAATTGTCACTCATAACTGTACCTAACTTCCTATACTAAATAAAATTGATTTCTGCAAAGACTACAAGGTTGCAAATGGTAATAATTAAAACATAGATAAGAACTTAACAACCGCATTTTTTAGTTAATCCTTGCTCTTAAGGATTTTCTCTACCCTTCTCATCAGATCAACCGCTAACTCTTACCATTTAGGGTAAGGGCAGCTATATTAGCCGAAAGCACCCTGTTACACCTGCGGAACAGGCTTCTTATCTGTTTGTTTCACCGATACAATCTCCGGGGCTGTTTCAACCTGCTTTTCTATGAATGAGACTAAAACCCTCAGTTCATCAAGAAATGTCTGAATATCTGATTTCGCATACATCCCGG